>NZ_CAIWNH010000032.1 GCF_903913935.1 uncultured Mucilaginibacter sp. | reverse complement strand
TTCATAGATATAAGGGCCAATAGGCTTTGGGGGATTGGAAATAAATATGGTAAGCGCATTTTTTTTACCATCGATTTTTAGCTGAGCTGCGAAATCGCTCCAGGCTTTTGAAAACTGATCTGGCGTATAATCGTCTTTGGCGGTCCCTTTTATATAGGGATCCTCCTCTTCCATCACTTCTTCCCTGGTTTTACGCACGTCTTTTAAGGAAGGGATCGACAGACCGCTTGCGGCCGGCATAAATATTTTGGGCCTTTCAGCAGTCGCCGATACTTTAGCAGTTACCGGTGCAACCGGAGCAGATTGGGGTTTTGTGGTTTGATAGGCAACCTGCGGGTCGCTGGCCAATGCCACTTTTTCTTCAACTTTTTGGGTGCTTTCTTCCCTTATTGCTGCGGAATCAGGTTTTTTTTTTAATTGCCCGTCAGGCGCGGGCATTGTGGTGAGCGGGTTAACCGCGAGGTTAAAGACGGATTGCAGGTTACACATCTTCAGCAATGCCAGCTCCACCTGTAAGCGCTGGTTTTTACTCAGCTTATAATTAATGTCGCATTGGTTGGCTATATTCAAAGCTGAAAGCAGGAACGAAACCGATGATGCCTGCGATTGCTGCAGGTATTTTGCTTTAATCCCCTCGCTAACTTCGAGTAATTTTAAGGTAGATTGATCCTTACTTACCAGCAGGTTCCGGAAATGATCCGACAGTCCCGAAATAAAATGGGCTCCGTCAAAACCGCGACCCAAAATCTCATCAAACAACAATAATGTTTGGGCATTATCCTCATTCAGCAAACGATCGGTAATGGTAAAGTAATAGTCGTAATCAAGGATGTTAAGGTTGTCGATTACCGAGCGGTAAGTAACATTTCCGCCTGAAAAACTGACGATCTGGTCGAACATGGATAAAGCATCCCTTAAACCGCCATCGGCTTTTTGGGCGATGATATGCAGGCCATCATTCTCATAACTGATATTTTCCTTTTGGGCGATAGAAGCCAGGTGCTGGGCCATATCCTCTACCCTGATGCGGTTAAAATCAAAGATCTGGCAGCGGGAAAGTATGGTCGGAAGTATTTTATGCTTTTCAGTAGTGGCTAATATAAAAATGGCATAGTGCGGCGGTTCTTCCAGCGTTTTTAAAAACGCATTGAAAGCGGCCTGCGACAGCATGTGCACTTCGTCGATGATGTAGATCTTATACCTTACTGCCTGGGGCGGGATACGAACCTGCTCAATTAAACTGCGGATATCGTCAACAGAGTTATTCGATGCAGCATCCAGTTCATGAACATTAAACGAATTACCATTTTGAAACGACTGGCAGGAGGCACAAACTCCGCAGGCTTCGCCATTGGGCTGCAAATTTTCGCAATTAATGGTTTTAGCAAGGATCCGCGCGCAGGTAGTTTTGCCCACACCACGCGGACCGCAGAATAAAAAGGCCTGCGCCAGCTGGTTATTTTTGATGGCGTTTTTGAGCGTATTGGTAATATGCTGCTGACCTACAACGCTTTCGAAAGTAACAGGGCGGTATTTGCGTGCCGAAACAATAAAATTATCCACAGCCACTAAGGTAATAACAAAAAGGTTATCCTGAAAGTGGTGTGGGTAATTAGCTAATAAGTTGATTTATTGCTGTAACCTTTGCGGAAGACATCTACATTTTATATACATCTGGCTAGCAGTTATAATAGTTACGATAAATATTAAAAAGCCAGATCAATCGTCATCATCCGGCAAATGATCATCGTCCTCATCGTCAAAAATATTGTTATCCAATTCTATTTCGTGCAAATCATCGCGGTCCTCAGCCATGTCTTCAAAATCCTCGTCATCAATATCCGACCAATCGCCATCGCCGTCTTCCGCATCATCATCATCGCCGGGGGCAAGCATGGTTGTTATTTCTGCAACTGAATCTTCCGGATATTTATTTCCTTTAAGCATCACCATAAATTTAAAAAATAAAGTTAACCTAAAAAGTCCATATCTTTCTGAGTCATTTCAATATCCGCTGCCTTTAAATTCTCCTCAAAGTGTTTTAGCGAAGATGTTCCCGGTATCGGCAGTATCCATGGCGAACGGTGCAGCAGCCAGGCAATATTGGCCTGTACTTCGCTGATGTCATATTTCCTGGCGATCTCAGCAATGCGGGTATCCTTTTTCGGCATCGACATAAATAGTGAAAAATATGGCACCAGCGGTATGCCGTTGGCTTCGCAAATGTCCAGTACCTCAGCACCGCCGTTGGTGTCACCATAATGGCTTTTCATTGAATTGCGTTGTGCATGACCATACATATTTTCAACAGTGGCTATCGGGCCCATTTTCATAGCGGTTTCCAGTTGATCGCGGCTTACATTGCTTACACCCACATGCAATATCTTCCCTTCCTGCTGCATTTTAAACATAGCCTCCATCGATTCTTCAAAATCCCCCACGCCAGGCATTACCCTGAAATGCACCAAAGTTACCTGTTCAATTTTCAACGTCCGCAGGTTATTTTCAATGCTGCTTCGCAGATTTTCGGGCGTATTAAAAGATATCCAGCTTTTGTCAGGCTTACGGGTTGCGCCTACTTTGGTGCAGATCACCAGGTCCAATGGATATGGGTAAAGGGCTTCGGCAATTAAGCGGTTGGTTACATCTTCGCCGTAATAATCAGCCGTATCAATAAAATTGACGCCCTTTTCAATAGCTTGTTTTAAAATCTGCAAAGCTTCGGGCCTATTTGGCGGTTCGCCGTATATCCCTTCGCCGGTTAGGCGCATGGTGCCATAACCCAATCGGTTTACAGTTAAAGGGTTTTTGCTTTCTCCCGCAATGGTTATTGTTCCTTTATTTAACATGGTTGATGTTTATTTCCTGCTAAGGTAAGACAAGTATCAAAGGCTCTATCCATATTCCGGTCACGTATTTTTAAAAATGACATTAAGCTCAGTTTAGCCCAAAAGTTAAAAATTTTTAACCTTGTGCCAGGGTTAGCCGATACCGTCCGGCGCACTACAAACAACGGGGCCCGCTGCCAAAGGCCAATAACCACCTGAACCACCTGAA
>NZ_CAIWNH010000031.1 GCF_903913935.1 uncultured Mucilaginibacter sp. | reverse complement strand
AGCTGTTTAATTATAAATACAGATCAAACAAGTTGAATTCAAGCTATATAAAGAGGGCATTTTAACCCCAAAATACAAAATAATATTTTGAATACTATTTTTTACCTGCATAAGTAACTATACTTCAATAATTTACAAAGACAACCGAAATCAATAGTTATAGCGTTGATAGGTTTCTTTAAAATCCTTCCGCATTTCTGCAAAGCGGGCTGAAACGGTCTTTAAAAACACCTCATCCATTATTTCAAAAATGCTGTTCACCCCGTCAAGCAGGTCGATCTCTGCGATTTTGTAGGTCTGCTCAAAACTCCCCTGCTCAATCTTCACAATGTATTTACTGTTCATATTAAGGATGGAGATCTTAAATTCGGGGTGGGGTAATTCGGCAATGATTCTCATGATTTAAATATAAATTTCCGGCAGGGATATAAAATATTACGTCTCTACGCCAAATGTAATATGGCCTGATCAAATAAAAGATTAAATATGAGATTTGTCTTATTTACTTTCAAAACAGCTTCGTTACTTTTGCAAACATGGCAGAGGATTTAAATATCATATCATCAACCGACAAAGCTGAGTTATACCAGTCGTTAATTCCGCAGATCGAGGCGTTGCTTCAGGGCGAGTCCGATCTTATTGCTAATCTGGCCAATATTTGCGCGGCGCTGAAAGAACAATTCAAATGGTTTTGGGTTGGCTTTTATATGGTAAAAAACAACGAACTGGTTTTAGGCCCGTTCCAGGGGCCGGTAGCCTGTACCCGTATCGGGTTGGGAAAAGGTGTTTGCGGCGCCGCCTGGCAGCAGGCCAAAACATTAATTGTTCCGGATGTGGACGCTTTCCCGGGTCACATCGCCTGCAGTTCCCTCTCCAAGTCAGAGATCGTCCTTCCCTTGTTTAAAGATGGCACAGTTGTCGCTGTGCTTGATGTTGACAGTGAAGCTTTGAATCAGTTTAACGAAACAGATGCTTACTACCTGGAGCAAATTACAACACTGGTAAACTTCAATGAGTAACATCTACCTGATCCCTGGTTTAGGTGCCGACTGCAGGATTTACAACAACATCGACTTTCATGATCACGAAGTTACCTGCGTAGACTGGATAGAACCGCATAAAACAGATACTTTAACCACCTATGCACAAAAACTTATCTATCAATACCATATCAAACAAAATTCAATTGTAATAGGCAATTCTCTAGGTGGAATGATAGCTATAGAAATAGCCAAAATTATCCCAGTGGCACAGGTAGTACAGATCTCCAGTATCAAAACTATAGATGAAGCGCCCTGGTATTTTAGTTTACTGAGGGTAATTCCTTTTTACAAACCAATCCCTGGAAAAGTATTTACCCGACTGGAATTTTTAATCAAACCATTTTTTGGACACATGAACGAGGCAGACAACTGGCTCTTCGCAGATATGCTTAAAAAATCATCGCCGGTATTCTTAAAGTGGGCCATGAATGCAACGCTGAAATGGGATAATAAAGTGATCCCCAAAAATGTTGTGCAGATTATAGGGGATAAAGACCTGGTATTTTCATATAAAAGAATCAAGGGCGCAATCATCGTCATAGGCGGAACGCACATCATGATCTTTGAACGGGCAAAGGAAGTAACCCAAATATTAAAGCGCATCTTAAGAAAATGAAGTTACCCGAATCATATTATCACAACGATGATGTAGTGGCGCTAAGCAGAGATTTGCTGGGCAAATACATCTTCACCTGTATTGATGGATTAAAAACAGGTGGATATATTGTTGAAACAGAAGCCTATAAAGGCATAGTAGACAAGGCATCACACGCCTACGGTAACCGTAAAACACCCCGTACCCAAACCATGTTTATGCTTGGCGGCATTTCTTACGTTTATCTATGCTTTGGCATCCACGAAATGTTTAACATCGTAACTTCTGCCGAAGGGCAACCACATGCGATATTGATCAGGGCCATAAATCCCACCGAAGGGGTAGACATCATGCTGCATCGGCGCAATATGCCGGCATTAAAACCCAATATTACTTCAGGTCCGGGTTCCGTTGCTAAGGCTTTGGGTATATCCAGGAAGATCAATGCATTAAGCCTTCAAAGCAATGAGATCTGGTTAGAGGATAATGGATTAACGTTTGAAGATGAAAAAATCGCTTCGGTTCCAAGAGTCGGCGTTTCCTATGCAGCCGAGGATGCTTTATTACCCTATCGTTTTTATGTAAAGGGTAATCCATATGTCAGCAAGCCGAATAAATAATTAATTTTGTCGGTGTAGAGCAATACCTTGCGTCTCCAGGCATATTTCAGAGACACAAAATATTGCGTCTACAATTAGCAATAACCAATGATCTATCAAAACACCTTAGCATTCGCCACTCAGCTTGATGAACAGGATCCATTAAAGAATTTTCGATCCAAATTTCTTGCGCCAAAGCATAACGGGAAGGATGTGATCTACCTTTGCGGCAATTCTCTCGGACTTCAGCCCATAACCGCGCAGGCCGAAGTTGACAAGATTTTAAAGAACTGGCAGGAACGTGCAATAGAAGGATTCTTTACAGGCGATGAACCATGGCTTGATTTTCACAAAAGGCTTACTGATACGCTTTCAAAGATACTTGGCGCGAATCGGGACGAAATAACCATCATGAATTCACTTACAGTAAACCTTCATTTATTGATGGTAAGTTTTTATAAGCCAAGCCGTAACAGGTTTAAAATAATGATGGAAGGAGGGGCGTTTCCATCGGATCAGTATGCGATTGCAAGTCAGGCAAGGTTCCATGGCTATGATCCGAAAGACGCGATAATTGAATTGTTTCCACGGGAAGGTGAGTTTACCTTGAGAACGGAAGACATCATCCGGAAAATAAATGAACATGCCGACGACCTTGCATTGGTGCTTTTTAGTGGCGTAAACTACTACACAGGACAGCTGTTTGATATGCCGGCGATAACGAAGGCAGCTCATGGCGCCGGAGCTTTCGCAGGGTTCGACCTGGCCCATGCTGCGGGGAACGTTCCGGTAAAACTTCATGAATGGGGCGTTGATTTTGCCACCTGGTGTTCATATAAATACATAAATTCCGGCCCAGGGGGAATAAGCGGCGCATTTGTTCACGAAAAGCATTTCGATAATAAAGAACTCAGCCGGTTTGAAGGATGGTGGGGCTTCCGCGAAGATAAACGCTTTTTAATGCCTTCGGTATTTGAGGGAGAAAAGGGGGCTGCAGCCTGGCAGTTAAGTACGAGCCCGGCAATATTGCTCGCTTTACACAAAGCCTCTCTTGACATTTTTGAAGAAGCGGGCGGCATTGCACCGCTACGGGCAAAAAGCGAATTGCTTACCGGCTACCTGGAGTTCCTGATCAATGAGATCAATGAAAAACATGGTGATGAGCTGTTTAAAATCATCACCCCAAAAAACGGGACAGAGCGAGGCTGCCAGTTGTCTATCGTTTGCAAGCAAAATGGCAAGGCAATATTTGATAGGTTAACAGAAAATGGCGTCGTCGGCGACTGGCGCGAACCAAACGTGATTAGATTAAGCCCAGTGCCGCTTTACAATAGCTTTAAGCAGGTTTTTGAGGCTGGGCGGCTACTGGCAACTTCAATTTAAGACAATTGATTACAGGGCGTAAAATTCGCAAAAAAAGCCAATCTGCGACATTCCAACCTTCCAACGATTAAACATGCTCAAAATAGCTTACGATCCGATCTACATACACCCGTTGCCGGCAGAGCATCGTTTCCCAATGCTGAAGTACGAGTTGATTCCGGCGCAGCTCCTGTATGAGGGATTGATTAGCGAGGAAAGCCTTTTTTCACCGGGTGAATTGTCAGAAGAAATTATATTATGGACACATGAGGAAGCATACTGGACCCAATTACGCGATTTAACCCTGCCGCCAAAAGAGCAGCGTCGCACCGGGTTCCCCTTATCAGCCCAATTGATAGAACGCGAAAAACGCATAGCACAGGGTACCATTGAAGGATGCCTGCACGCAATTAACTTTGGCGTGGCCTTTAATGTGGCTGGCGGAACGCACCATGCCGGCACCAACTGGGGCGAGGGTTTTTGTTTATTAAACGATCAATCAATTGCCGCTAATTATCTATTAAATAACAAATTAGCTTCTTCTATCTTAATTATTGATTTAGATGTCCACCAGGGAAACGGGACGGCGCAAATATTTGAAAACAATCCATCGGTATTTACTTTTTCGATGCACGGCGCAAATAATTTCCCTTTTCGCAAAGAGAAATCCGACCATGACATAGCATTGCCTGATGGCACAGGCGATGAGGAGTACCTTCATCTTTTAAAAACGATCCTTCCGCAACTTATCGACCGGCAGCAGCCCGATTTTATTTTTTACCTGTCAGGGGTTGATGTTTTGGCTTCCGACAAATTAGGAAAAATGGCTTTAAGTAAAGCTGCATGTAAACAACGCGATCAATTTGTATTTGAACAATGTATCGCAAATAAAATTCCGGTACAGGTGAGTATGGGTGGGGGCTACTCGCCTGATATTAAAGATATAGTTGAAGCTCATTGCAATAATTACCGGGTGGCAAATGAATTATATTTTTAATCCTGCGCTTTGATTAAAACCGTTTTATCCCGGTGTTTCTTGCTGATGAACTGAAACCGAAAAAAAAGCAGGATGGCCGACACCATCAATCCCAGCACCAATCCGTACCAAACCCCTTTTACGCCCAAATGTAATTTAAGGCCCAACAGATAACCAACAGGCAAACCCACCACCCAATACGCCAGGAAGGTGATAATTGTCGGGATATTAACATCGCCCATACCCCGTAAAATGCCAAGGCCAACCACCTGGGCACCATCAAACAACTGAAAAAATGCGGCAATGATAATCAATTGTGCAGCAATATTAATAACGATACTATCTGAAGTAAATATCCATGGTAAAAGGTGATTAAAAACGGTGAATACAGCAGCTGTGATGCACATAAACACCAAAACAATGTGGTAGCTGGAAATAGCTGAATGCCGGAGTTTTTCATGTTCGTTGCTGCCAAAATAATTGCCCGATTTTATGGCTGCCGCAGCAGATAATCCGCTTGCCATCATATAAGTCATAGAAGCAAGATTAATGGCAACCTGGTGTGCGGCCTGCTCATGATAGCCAATCGTGCCGATAACAATCGCTGCCGCACTAAATGCGCTAATTTCAAAAGTGTATTGTAACGCTACAGGGCCGCCGATACGGAGTAATTGGATACATCGTAAACGATCAATGTTCTTCAGCGCAAATGTTCGCAGATAAGCCTTAAAGTTAGTCGATTTAAAGACGTACAAACCCATTACTGTCGCCATAATACATCGGTCTGCCAGTGTACTGTATCCCACTCCGCGAACGCCCATCGGGCTAATACCTAACATACCTTTTACCAGTACAATGCCCAAACAAATGTTAAATAAATTACCCCATATAGAAATAGACATGGCCTGCCTGGTAAACCCAAGCCCTTCGGCAAATTGTTTAAAGGTATTAAACACCAGCATAGGGATCATTGACAAGCCGAGCAACACCAAAAATGGACGCGCCTGTTGCACTACAGCAGGCGTTTGATGAAGATGATCCAATAAAAACACAGAACCGAGCAACGTAAAAACGAAAAGAATAATGCCTGTAACTACATTTATGAAAAGGCTGTTTGACAGCAGGCGCCCGCATTCCACGTAATTATTCCGGCCATTATGCTGCGCAATAAGCGGAGTGATACCATAAGAAATCCCAATACCGATCACGAGGGTAATAATGAAAATACTATTGGCTAAAGAAACTGCTGCAAGTGAAATTGTTCCCGCAAAATGACCAACTATTATAGTATCCGACGTTTGCACCAGCGTATGCCCCAACTGGGAGATCACCACCGGGATCGCCAGGTTCAGGTTTTCGTTATAGTGCGGTTTATATTTATGATAGATGGATTTCATGTTGGGGGGCTATGTTTAAAGGTTGGAAAGTTGTAATGTTGTAACGTTCCGATTCTTTCACTTTCGGTCTCTATACCGCCGTATAAAACTCTTCTTTTTCAGTGGTATTGATCCTGATGATTCCTGATAGGATCAGATCCACCAGTATGCGTTGTGCTTTACGCCGGCCTACTTTTAACAGGTCGCAGCATTCTGCAACGGTAATCCGCGCGGTCTTTTCAAGGTATTCCAATAATGTCTTTTCATTAGAAGAATACGCGATCAATACGCCTTCGGTGCCTGACTTGCGTTTGAGTACATCAACTACAATTTTACTGGCAAGTATGCTTTTATCCTTTACCCTAACATACACCCACCATTTACCGTCTTCAGCCAAAGCAAAATAAGGCTTAGTGTCGGTTTGTGGAATTTCCACCACCAGCACAATTTTATCATCAATATAAACCTCTTCAAAGACGGGCTCGATGGCTGGCCGGGCAAATAAATGAGCAGCCCTGGTGATCATATAGCGTTCTTCATCCTCTGATTTTACACCTTTTATCGTGCCATCATCGGCCACGCCTATTAAAAGCCTGCCGCCTCTGTTATTCGCAAAGGAAACCATCGTCCGGGCGATTTTTTCGCAGCTGGTAATCGTTTTCTTAAAGTCGAGAGAAACACCTTCGCCTTCAAAGATCAGCTTTTTAACATTCATGGTTTATTGTTCCTCTTTGTTTATCACCTGGTAGGGTTTAAATCTCTCCATCCAGTTTTCAGGGCGGCTTAGGTTTGTAAATCCAAACTGGCTGTATAAGCCGTGTGCATCAGCTGTGGCCAGCGACCAGCGCCTTAGTCCCTGTAATTCCGGGTGCTCGGTAATGCTTTGAATTAACCACTTTGACAAACCAATTCCCCTGCAACCGGGAAGTACAAAAACATCGCAAATGTACGCAAACGTAGCCTTATCGGTAACTACCCGGGCAAATCCAACCTGCCTATTTTCTTTAAAAATGCCAAAGCATATCGAATTCTCTATAGCCTTCACAAGCCTT
Organism: uncultured Mucilaginibacter sp.; assembly: GCF_903913935.1. Lineage (GTDB taxonomy): Bacteria > Bacteroidota > Bacteroidia > Sphingobacteriales > Sphingobacteriaceae > Mucilaginibacter. The sequence continues at coordinate 3,325 of NZ_CAIWNH010000031.1, read as the reverse complement.
TCTGCAGGCAGGCCCTTTGCCCAGTATGACTCTTCGCTCAGGTATTGGTAGATACTATTAAAATCAAGTAAACTTTTATCTGTCGAAATCAGATATCCTTTTTTTAAGAAAGTATCGGCATTCATAAAAACGTACATTTTCGTCCGAATAATTTTTTATTTTCTACTATACATTCAGGCCTGATCTTCGGCTTCTTTATTCCCGGAATAATTTAGATCCCTCATATAAATTTCATTGATCACCGATGCGCACAGCTTATTATCTTTATCAAATATTTCTGTAAGGTATGATTTCCTGAACCGGCCATTCAGCTTTAGTTCATTCTCGCAAATAGCTATTTCACTGTCATTTATTGTAATTTCAAAATGAAGATTTGAATGCGCCGGTTTATGGTACCGGATTGCGGACGACCTTGTCCAGGCCCGCACATTATAACCCTTCAGAGACATGATATTATTAAACAGCAAAGGATGGAAAGGGTCAGCCGCAGCGTATATCGTCCCCCCAAAAATAGATTTGTGATAGTTTTTGTTTAAAATACTTTTCCCAATCTTTACCTCAACACCCCTGAACCCCTTGTGAAACCTCGTTATCCATATGCGTTGAAAAAACAGGGGAGGGTAGAAGCGCAAGGTCCATTTTAACACACCTTCGGATACTAACATACCTGCTAAATATCCGAAAAATTAGTGTAAAATAAGGCGGGTGATTTAAAATATTACGATTACCAAACCAAACTTGTCACCAGCACGCGAGACATTGGGACTACCAAAGTGGCAACGCAGCCGGTGGCGCCAGTCGATACCATGAAAAACGAAACGGTAATAAAGAATACTACATCTTCAAAATCTAAAAAGCACTTTTAACAACACCGCCGTCGGCACGTACGGCTGCACCATTGGTAGCTATTGACAGGTCGCTGGCGAGGTAGGCCACCAAACTTGCGATTTCATCCGGCTCAATAAATCGTTGCAAAATAGATGTCGGGCGTGTATGCTTAAAGAAATCAGCTTCAATTTCTTTTACAGTTTTATTGTTCGCTTTGGCCATATCCTTTAAAAAATTGCCGGCACCTTCAGAGAAAGTGGGGCCCGGCAATACGGTATTAACCGTTACACGCGTGCCTTTTGTTAATTCAGCCAATCCCCTGGCCACCGAAATTTGCGCGGTTTTGGTCATCCCATAATGGATCATTTCTTCAGGGATCTGGATAGCCGATTCGCTCGAAATAAATAAAATCCGGCCCCAGTTTTTTTGGATCATTTTATCAAAATAAGCTCTTGACAGCCGGATACCGCTCATCACATTTACTTCGAAAAACTTAAACCAGTCTTCGTCCGGGATGTCTGTAAATTGTTTTGGCTCAAAAATGCCTACATTATTTACCAGGATATCAACTTCCGGTAATTGATCTATTAAATTTTGCACCTGGGCTTTGTCCGCAAAGTCAGCAATAATTCCTGTTATATTTTCATTTCCGGTTTCATTTTTCAATTGCTCAACAGCTTTGTTAACTCTTTCAGCAGTTCGGCCATTAACAACAACCTGCGCGCCTTCATTAGCCAAAGCTTTTGCAATGGCAAATCCAATACCGGCTGTTGAACCTGTAATCAGCGCGATTTTATTTTTTATTTTAAGATCCATGAGAATTTGTTTTATGTTCTTACTGAAAAGACAAGTTTAAAGATGTTTTAACAAACCTTCGGATATTTAATAAAAGATGGGATGAAGCTGACAAAATAGATCTGATTTAAAACCAATATTTATTCTCATAATTAACATTATGTTAAGTAATAAACTAATCGAATCACCCCTTTCTCCTTTTCTTTCAGATAAGATGCTTCTCTGTAAAACTTGATGCGTTAAAAATTGCCGTTAAGTAACAACGATAGAATATGCGTTTAATAAACCAAAGAATAGTTAATAATTGGGACTAGATGAAGTTTACCAATAAAAAAGTTTTTTGTGTAAACCCGGCATTTTTACAATTAATTGATTATCAATTACAAATGCAATTATATTTGTAATTTTAGTAAACCCTGTGTAAACCCTTTTGTTTTTTTTCGTCGTATGCCGGGCTGGTTTTTAATATACAATTAGCCGCTAACAATTATTAGCGGCTAATTGTATAAAAGAAATGATCTTGAATTTTATTAAATGAAATCTACGCCTTCATTTTCAGCGGCATGAATAAAAACTTTCCATTTAATATTCGCACCGGCTTTTTCAAGCGTAGCGGAAACAGAACAATATTTCCCCATAGATAACTCAACCGCTTTTGCTGCCTTATCCTCATCTATATCGCCATATAAATGAAACTCAACGTCAATGTTCTGCCACAATGAAGGTTCTTTCCCTTTTTCCCGTTCGCCGTTAACTACCATTTTATAGTCTTTCACTTCCTGGCGCTGTTTTTTCAAAATAGCAATTACATCAATGGCCGAACATCCTGCAAGGCCCATCAGCAATACCTGCATGGGGCGTACACCAAAATCCTGGCCACCGCTTTCGGGGCTACTGTCCATTTGTATACTATGTCCATTTTCGTCTGTAGCTACAAAGCCAAAATCTCCGCTAACCCGGGCAAGTTCTATTTTAGGCATGATTTTTATATTTTAAAGCACTAAATTATGATTTTTAGTTCAGGAATGTTTAACGCAAATGTAAAATAGTGAGAGGTGAATTGTGAATGGTGAGTTGTTGGTGTTGATAAAGAAATTTAACCAGGTTAAATCCGACCAGGTTTCAGTTAATGAATTCATTTTATTTTCGATTTATGATCTGATCTAAATGATGTGTCAGATGTGCAACATAATCCTGCGCCAGCCATTCAACAGAATGCAAACTTTGTTCCGTTTTGTTGTTATCGCATTGCGCCAGCAACCTGTCAGCGGGATAATTATCTAAAACACGGATAATTTGCCTGTTCAAAAGATACCATAAACTCAGCAACTCATCAAGGTTTGCTTCCTGGTAATGTTGGGCCTGCACCCATTCTACCTGGTCGTATACCAGTTTAAAGTTCTCCTGGTATGTACATCGAACAAAACGCTGCAGGTTGATCTGGGCGCTGTCAGTTAAATGCCCGATGATCTCTACTGCCGACCATTTTTCCGGCCCGGGCCTGTTTTCCCAATTAACATTTTGAATATCTGATGTTAAAAAGTGTTCAATTGCTTTGTTTAATTGCGCGGTAATCTCTTTCATTTTTTAAGCTCCTTTACCCATTATAGGGGTTACTGCGTTCCTTACTTTACAACTTTAGCCAAAAAAACTTTATCTTCAAAGCGGGAATTATCATATGGCGCTTAATTATATCTGGATT
>NZ_CAIWNH010000030.1 GCF_903913935.1 uncultured Mucilaginibacter sp. | reverse complement strand
CTCTCCTTCCGGGAGATTCAGCGGGGGCTGATAATACCACTCTTGCACTTTACAACTTTATTACTCATCTTTGCATTGCTTATAGAGAAAGACGGAGGGATTAGACCCTGCGAAGTCTTGGCAACCTGTGCTTACAAGGTGCCACATTCTACTTGAGAGCCAATTGGCTTCCGGGAAAGATAAGCGAAGGTCAGTGATCAGACGACTTCTCGATATAAGCTATTATTTTTTGGATTGCACCGATTAGGGAATGATTCCACCGATTACTTGTTTCTGCCTGGAATAATTCGGTGAAATCACAAACGGAAATCGGTGAAATCACAAAACAACAATCGGTGAAATCAATAAATGGATATCAGAAAAGAACTACAAAAACGCATTCTTGTAATTGACGGGGCAATGGGCACCATGATCCAGCGGTACGAATTATCCGAAGGGGATTTTCGTGGCGAACGTTTTCGCGACCATGGTTCTGATCTTAAAGGAAATAACGACCTGCTGAACATCACACGCCCAGATGTGATCAAAGCCATACATGCCGAATACCTGGAGGCCGGTGCGGATATCATCGAGACCAATACATTCAGCACCCAGCGCATTTCACTGGCTGACTATCACCTGGAAGAATTAGCCTACGAATTGAGCTACGAAGGTGCCCGTATTGCCCGTGAAGTTGCCGATGAATATAATAAAAAAGATCCAACCAAACCGCGTTTTGTGGCTGGTGCTGTCGGGCCAACCAACCGTACCGCTTCACTTTCGCCAGACGTAAATGACCCGGGCTATCGTGCGGTTAGTTTTGACGATTTGGCGGAAGCATATTACGATCAGGTGCGAGGCCTTGTTGATGGCGGCGCTGATTTGTTGATCATCGAAACCATATTTGATACCCTGAATGCAAAAGCGGCACTGTTTGCGATAGATCGTTATAAAAACGAATGCGCAGCGGCTGGTAAAGAATATGCTCCGTTTAAAGGTGAAGGGGCCATCATGATCTCCGGTACCATTACTGATGCCTCCGGCCGTACCCTTTCCGGGCAAACGGTAGAGGCGTTTTGGAACTCGGTTCGCCACGCCAATTTACTCTCTGTCGGGCTAAATTGCGCTTTAGGTGCAAAAGAAATGCGCCCGCATATTGAAGAACTTTCGCAAAAAGCCGACGTGTTTATTTCGGCATATCCAAACGCAGGCCTGCCCAATGAGTTTGGCCAGTATGACGAAACTGCGCATGAAACAGCTCACCAGGTGGATGAGTTTATGAAAGCAGGCCTGGTAAATATCGTGGGCGGTTGCTGTGGCACCACGCCTGAGCATATCAAATGTATCGCCGAAAGAGCGGCAAAATATCCGCCACGCGTAAGGCCCGAAATTGAGCCATACCTGCGCCTAAGCGGTTTGGAAGCGGTTACCTTAACACCCGAAACCAATTTCGTAAATATTGGCGAACGGACGAACATTACAGGTTCGCCAAAGTTCTCCAAATTGATTTTAGCGGAGGATTATGAAGCTGCTTTAACGGTTGCCCGCCAGCAAGTAGAGGGCGGCGCCCAGGTGATCGATATCAATATGGATGAGGGGATGATCGATTCTGAAGCAGTAATGGTTAAGTTCCTTAACCTCGTAGCTTCAGAACCCGATATTGCCAAACTTCCCATCATGATCGACTCGTCCAAATGGACAGTGATAGAGGCTGGTTTAAAATGTTTGCAGGGTAAAGGCATCGTCAATTCCATCTCGCTGAAAGAAGGCGAAGAGAAATTTAAAGAATACGCCCGCAAGATATTAAGTTACGGCGCGGCCACAGTAGTAATGGCTTTTGATGAAACCGGCCAGGCCGATTCATTGGCGCGACGTAAAGAAATTTGTCAGCGTTCATATAACATTCTCGTAAATGAAATTGGTTTCCCGCCACAGGATATCATCTTCGACCCAAACATTTTAACAGTTGCTACCGGGTTGGAAGAGCATAATAATTATGCAGTTGATTTTATTGAAGCTACCCGCTGGATAAAAGGAAATTTGCGCTATGCTAAAGTGAGCGGCGGGGTAAGTAATATATCCTTCTCCTTCAGGGGGAACAACACGGTACGTGAGGCGATGCACTCGGCCTTTTTATACCATGCGATAAAAGCAGGCCTGGATATGGGTATTGTAAACGCCGGCATGCTGGAAGTTTACGAGGAAATCCCGAAAGACCTGCTGGTGCTGGTTGAAGATGTGCTTTTGAATCGCCGCGAAGATGCTACTGAGCGCCTGGTTGAATTTGCTGATACGATAAAATCAAAAGGTAAAGAGATTGTAAGAGATGAAGAATGGCGTAAAGCACCTGTTGCTGAACGTTTATCACATGCGCTGGTAAAAGGCATTATCGAATACCTGGATGAAGATGTGGAAGAGGCAAGGCAAGCTTATGCCAAACCTTTAGAAGTGATAGAGGGCCCGTTAATGGATGGCATGAACGTAGTGGGCGACCTTTTCGGTTCCGGCAAAATGTTTTTACCGCAGGTGGTAAAATCGGCCCGTGTAATGAAAAAGGCCGTGGCTTATTTATTGCCGTTTATCGAACTGGAAAAACAAAGGGTGATTGACGCGGGTGAAGATAGCAGCGGGAGCAGGGCCAATGCCGGTAAGGTTTTAATGGCTACGGTTAAAGGCGATGTACACGATATAGGTAAAAACATAGTAGGTGTAGTATTGGCCTGCAATAATTTCGAGGTGATTGACCTCGGGGTAATGGTTCCGGCGCAAAGGATCATCGAGGAAGCTAAAAAGCAAAATGTGGATATCATCGGCCTGAGCGGCTTGATTACCCCTTCGCTGGATGAAATGGTACATTTCGCCAAAGAAATGGAACGTGAAGGGTTTACGATTCCTTTGATCATTGGTGGGGCGACAACATCCCGTATCCACGCCGCAGTTAAGGTTGATCCGCATTACTCCGGACCGGCTATCCACGTGCTGGATGCATCGCGCAGTGTTACCGTGTGCAGCAGTTTAATGAATAAAGACCAGCGCGGACCTTACGTGAAGGGCATAAAAGAAGAATACGCAAAAGCGCGTGAGGCCCATTTAAACAAACGCTCAGATAAGCGCTTTATCAGCATTGAGGATGCCCGCAATGCAAAATTACAGATCAACCTGAATGGCGCTATTGCTAATAAACCCACGTTTACAGGAACTAAGGTTATTGAAGCCTTCCCGTTGGAAGACCTGGTGCCCTATATCGATTGGACGCCATTTTTTCATACCTGGGAGCTAAGGGGCAGTTTCCCTAAAATATTTGATGATAAATATGTTGGTGTTGAGGCAAAAAAGCTGTACGACGATGCGCAAACACTCTTAAAGAAAATAGTAAAGGAAAAACTGCTGCAGGCAAACGGTGTGATCGGTTTTTGGCCGGCAAATAGTGTTGGGGATGATATTGAATTATATACTGATGAAACCCGTAACACATTGTTGACCACCATCCACACGCTGCGCCAGCAAAGCGAAAAAGTTAAAGGTGAACCCTATTACGCTTTATCGGATTTTATCGCCCCAAAAGAAAGCGGCGTGCCTGATTATTTTGGCGGATTTGCAGTAACAAGCGGTATTGGCTGTAATGAATTGGTCGCTAAATTTGAGGCTGATTTTGATGATTATAACAGCATTATGGCTAAAGCCCTTGCCGACCGCTTAGCAGAGGCATTCGCCGAGAAAATGCATGAGCTGGTGCGCAAAGAGTATTGGGGATATTCGAAAGGGGAGAATCTGGGGGCTGATGAATTGATCAAAGAAGAATACCAGGGGATCCGACCAGCGCCGGGATATCCTGCTTGTCCGGATCACACTGAAAAAACAACCTTATTTGAAATACTTAAAGCTGAGGACAATGCAAAAATGCACCTGACTGAAAGCCTCGCCATGACACCTGCAGCCTCGGTAAGCGGATTTTATTTCGCGCACCCGCAGGCTCGCTATTTTGGCTTGGGTAAGATCAGTAAGGACCAGGTGGAAGATTATGCGATAAGGAAGAATATGCCGGTTGAGGAAATAGAACGCTGGTTAGGGCCTAATTTGAATTATTAGCCCCCGGCCTCCTAAAGGGGGAGCAGACGTGGGAGATTACAACAACATCGTAAAAAATTAAATAAAAATTCCCCCTTTAGGGGGTCAGGGGGCATGAAGATAACCGAACATATTAGCAACGCCAAAGGCAAAACACTTTTTTCATTTGAACTGATACCGCCATTAAAGGGCCATAGCATACAGGGATTGTATGATGCCATTGATCCTTTAATGGAGTTTAAACCACCTTTTATTGACGTTACCTCGCTGCGTGAGGACTTTATATATAAACAGCACCCCAACGGGTTACTGGAAAAGCTTAGCTACCGTAAGCGCCCCGGAACTATCGCTATTTGTGCGGCTATTATGAATAAATACAAAGTGGATACTGTTCCGCATTTATTGTGTGGCGGATTTACTAAAGATGAAACCGAGAATGGACTGATCGACCTGCAGTTTTTAGGCATCGAGAACGTATTGGTTTTGCGCGGCGATGCCCGCAAAGCCGATGCATCATTTATCCCAACGCCTAACGGCCATAATTATGCCACAGACCTTTTGGAGCAGGTAGTAAACATGAACAATGGCGTTTACCTGCATGAAAATAACGAAGAAAACCTGAAAACCGATTTCTGCATAGGCGTGGCCGGTTATCCTGAAAAACACTTTGAGGCCCCCAACCTAAAGACCGATTTTAAATACCTGAAACAAAAGATAGACATGGGCGCGAATTTTATTGTTACCCAGATGTTTTTCGATAACCAGAAGTATTTTGATTTTGTAAATAATTGCCGGGCAAATGGCATCACTGTGCCCATTATCCCGGGGTTAAAACCGGTTACAGGCTCCAAACAATTGGTCAACCTTTCCAAAACGTTCCATATTGACATGCCCGAAGACCTTTGCGACGCGATAAACGGCTGCAAATCGGAAAAAGATGTAAAGGATGTTGGTATTGAATGGATGATCAACCAGTGTAAAGAACTGATGGCATTTGGTGTGCCGGTATTGCATTTTTATACTATGAGTAATGCAGGGCCAACTAAAAGAATTGCGGAAGCGATTTTTTAAGTCCGAAGTCCGAAGTCCGAAGTCCGAAGTCCGAAGTCCGAAGTCCGAAGCTGTATTATGTTAAGCGGAATTCGCTGCTTATTTCTCACCCGTTGGATGCCTCCCAACAATCGAAAATACGAAGGTGGTTTGTGTCGCTTGAGCAGTAGAGCAGAAATAGTATATAATAATTAAAAATGTAGATTAGCTTAAAAGAACCCGACCACATGAAATATCTGTCATTTTTTGCTTTACTCTTTCTTGTGGTTTCAGCATATGGCCAAACGAATAACGCTTACCAGGTTGTAAAAAGTACTGCTGACAGTATAAGCAATACCAATAAGCACGATGACATGGAAAATAGATTTTTTACGAGGAAGCAATTTGCCGATGGCTTTGGTAAGGAAATAGTTGCCGCCAGCGAGGTATATGAACGGAGAAAAAAAGACGGAATCAAAGATTACGCATTGGCAACATACGATTTTGATTTTATCTCCGACAGCAAAAATAAACTCGACTCCTTAGGGGATTTTTTGCTGTTAACTTTAGTTATAAAATCAAGGAAATAAAAAAGGTAAATGAGTATTGGGAATTAACAGGTGATGCTACGGAATTCCCTGTCGATGAGGATAATTTAAGGTATTGGGTGCTTGACTTATATGCCAAGGGATATGAGTTTGATTGTAAACTCGATGGTTACGGCGCTATGGCCGACCCTAAGAATCAAAACTTCCCGGATTTGAATATAACACTATACGATCACTATTTCGAACTGGCAATGGATGCCTACGATAAAAAAAACTCGGGCATGGCGATAATTAATTTTTCAACTGCGATCAAAATAAAACCGGCCGACCCGAATGCATGGTATTCAAGAGCAATTGCCAAGGACGAACTTCATACGTGGAAAGCAGCGAGGCGGGATTATGATAAAGCCATTGAATTGGCGCCTGATTTTACCGATGCAATAGTTAACAGGGCTGCAAATAAAGATGAAGCCGGAGAATACGATGAAGCAATAAAAGATTATGACCGCGCAATTGAATTGGAGCCGCAGAACGCCATGGCTTATTTTAACCGGGGAAACTCTAAATTTAATAAAAACGATAAATCAGGTGCTTGCGAGGATTGGACTAAGGCAAAGGACCTTGGTGCTGGTTATGCTCAAAAAAGAATTATCGATAATTGTAAATAACAAACAAAGCCTGGCTATCACACCAGGCTTTCACTTATTAAATCGATTTTTGACTTAAGACTTCAGACTCAAGGCTTTTGACTCAAATCCTACCAAACCTTGATCCTGTCCTCAGGCGTTTTATACATTTTATCACCCGGTTTAACATTAAAGGCGGCATACCATGCGTCAATATTGGTAATCGGCGCATTGGCGCGGAACTGCTCCGGTGAGTGCGGGTCGGTCAAAATACGCTGGGCGGCAGCTTCAGGGCGTTGTGAACTTCTCCATACCTGTGCCCAGGATAGGAAGAACCGCTGATCGGGCGTAAACCCATTGATCGTTTTATGTGAATGGCCTTCTTTGGTTTTTTTAAATGCCGCATAGGCTACGTTTAAGCCGCCAAGATCGGCAAGGTTTTCGCCAAGCGTAAGTTTGCCATTTACGTGAAGGGTATCCAGCACGGTAAAGGCGTTGTATTGTGAAACCACCTGGTCGGCGCGGGTTTTAAATTTATCAGCATCGTCCTTTGTCCACCAGTCGCGCAGCGTACCGTCGGCATCATACCGCCGTCCCTCATCATCGAAACCATGGGTCATTTCATGCCCGATAACCGCGCCAATGCCGCCATAGTTTACTGCATCATCAGCCCCAAAATCAAAGAAAGGGAACTGCAGGATCCCGGCGGGGAAAACGATCTCGTTATTTACCGGGTTATAATAGGCATTTACGGTTGGGGGCGACATTCCCCAGCGTTTTTTATCCACCGGTTTGCTGATCTGGTTTACTCCATAATTATATCGCCATTCGGATACGCGTGTCAGGTTACCAAAATAATCGTTACGATCGATCTCCAACCCACTGTACTTTTGCCATTTGTCTGGGTAACCTATCTTTACGGTAAAGGCAGCCAGTTTTTGAAGCGCCCGGGCTTTTGTTGCCTCGCTCATCCATGAAAGGTTTTTAATGCGTTCACCAAGGGTTACTTTCAGGTTGTTTACCAGGTTAACCATATATTGTTTAGCTGCAGGGGTAAAATATTTGGCAACGTATAGCTGGCCGAGCAACTCACCCTCGCTGCCATCAACCAATCGCGCCATGCGCTCGTTGCGCGGGGTTTGCACCTTTTGCCCGCTTAAGGCTGCACTGAAATCAAAATTAGCCTTAACAAAAGCTGAACTTAATGAACCCGCCGAACCTTTCAGGATATTCCATTTCAAATAAACTATCCAATCGGCTACCGGGGTTTCGGTTAACAAAGCATCTTCCGCTTTAAAAAAATCGGGCTGACCAACTAAAAGCGTATCCTGGCCGGCAACCTTCATTTCGGGCATCAATTCCACCCAGTTTAAGTGTGGCGTGGTTTTGCTGAAATCAGCCACCGAATATTTATTATAGGTAACATTCGGGTCGCGCATGGCAACGCGGCTAAGCTGGGCTTTAGCCAATGTTTTTTCGATATTAAAAATCGTTTCCGCATTTTTTACCGCCTCATCGTGGCTTAAGCCGGTCAACGTAAATAAATTAACGATGTATTGTTTATAGGCATCCTGGATTTTAATACTGCGGGCATCGCTTTTTAAGTAATTGTCGCGGTCGGGAAGGCTGGTGCCGCCCTGGTTAAGGTTGGCAATATTTCTATTGGGGTGTTTGTCATCGGGGCCAACACCAAAGCGGAATAAAGGGTCGGCTTCGCCATGCGTGCGTTCATAAACCACTTCGCTGATGACGCCGTTAAGGTCAGCTATTTTACCAATTCTCTCCAGGATTGGTTTTATCGGGTCATAGTTAAGTTTTTCAATAGCAACCGTATCCATCGCACTGGCATACAGGTCACCTACACGTTGTTCAAGACTACCCTTGGGATGCTGCGTTTTACTAACTATTTTTAACAAAGCAAGCAGTTTGTTGGTGTTTTCCTGGTTCAGGATGCCGAAACTTCCCCAGCGGGATTCTTTGCCGGGTATTGGGTTCTTCTTGATCCAGTTGCCATTGGCATACCTATAAAAATCATCCCCCGGCTTAACGGAAAGATCCATGTTTGCCGGATCAATGTACTTCATAGGTGGCTTTTTGTGCCCCGGCTTTTTATCACCTATGACGTTAAAAGCGCTTACCGAAAGGCCAACAAGGCCAATCAGCATAAAATTGGTAAATTTTACTCTCATTTAGCTAATTCTTTAATAATTAATGTCAGTCAGTTTCTTCCGAGTATGAATTTCAAGCCTGGAAAACTAAAGGTAGTAAATAAAGAATATCGCCGTCAAAAGATAACGACACTACCTAACGGTTAAACCATTTGATTAAAAATGATAAGCGTACATTTTTTAAAATATCCAGTAAAAAACGCTGAATAGGCACTGATTTCATGGATGGGAGCTTAGTTTAGTAAGATAACGCTGGATTGTAAAAATATTGTGATGGGGGGGGATGTTCATAGTTCATGGATCATAGTTCATAGTTTGAAGTAAAAAAATTCAGAATTTGAAAAGAAAGGAGAAAAACTGCTATGAACCATGAACTATTAACCATGAACTTTCAAAAAAACCATGAACTATTGTATTTTTGCACCCTATGAGTATTTCTAAAACATACGAGCCGAAAGCAACCGAAGAGAAGTGGTACAGTTACTGGTTACAGCATGAGTTTTTCAGGTCGGTGCCTGATGAACGCGAACCTTATACCATCGTAATACCTCCGCCAAACGTTACCGGTGTGCTGCACATGGGCCATATGCTGAACAATACCATACAGGATGTGCTGATACGCAGAGCACGTATGAAAGGCAAAAATGCCTGCTGGGTTCCGGGCACCGACCATGCCAGTATTGCTACTGAAGCCAAAGTAGTGGCCATGCTAAAGGAGAAAGGGATCTCGAAAAAAGATCTTACCCGTCCGGAATTTATGGCTCATGCCTGGGAATGGAAAGAGAAATATGGCGGCATCATCCTTGAGCAACTAAAAAAACTCGGTGCATCCTGCGATTGGGATCGCACGCGTTTTACAATGGAAGATGAACTTTCTGAAGCAGTAATAGACACTTTTATCCATTTATATAAAAAGGGGCAGATCTATCGTGGTGTGCGGATGGTGAATTGGGACCCGCAGGGCAAAACCGCGGTGAGTGACGAGGAGGTTATCCGAAAAGAGGTTAACCAAAAGCTTTATTATATCAGGTATAAAGTTGTAAGTCCTGAGTCTGAAGTCTTGAGTCAGGAGTATGGTCCGGCTTACCTGACTATTGCCACCACCCGGCCTGAAACGATTATGGCGGACGCGGCGATCTGTATCAATCCGAATGATGAAAGGTATATTCATTTACACGGCCAAACTGTTTTAATACCGTTGATCAACCGTGAAATCCCGGTGATCCTGGATGAATACGTAACCATGGATTTTGGTACCGGCTGTTTAAAAGTTACCCCTGCGCATGATTTGAACGACTATGAGCTCGGGCAAAAACATAACCTGCCGGTGATTGATATTTTAAACGATGACGGTACACTGAATGAAAATGCACAAATATTAGTAGGTGAGGACCGGTTTGCAGCACGTAAAAAAATAGCAATTTTACTGGAATCGGATGGAAGCCTTGAAAAGGTTGAAGAATATAAATCCCAAATCGGGTTTTCAGAACGAACTGACGCGGTTATTGAGCCAAAACTATCTATGCAATGGTTTTGCAGGATGGACGAAATGGCCAAACCCGCGCTGGATTACGTTTTGAAAGGCGATATTAAACTGATCCCCGAAAAGTTTATCAATACCTACCGAAACTGGATGGAAAACGTACGTGATTGGTGCATCAGCCGCCAGTTATGGTGGGGGCAGCAAATCCCGGCATGGTATTTACCAAACGGCCAGTTTGTGATTGCTAAAACGCGCGAAGAGGCTTTTGAAGAGGCCGTTAGGCTGAACGGCGAAAGCTTAAAGCTGAAGGCCGAAGACTTGAAACAGGACGAAGACGTATTGGATACCTGGTTCTCGTCATGGCTCTGGCCAATATCTGTTTTTGATGGGTTTAAAGACCCCAATAATGCAGATATCAATTATTATTACCCAACCAACGACCTGGTAACCGCGCCCGAGATCTTGTTTTTCTGGGTAGCCAGGATGATCATGGCGGGGCATGAATTCAGGGGGGAGGTTCCATTTAAAAATGTTTACCTGACCGGGATAGTTCGCGACAAGCTCGGGCGTAAAATGTCGAAGTCGTTGGGCAACTCGCCTGACCCGCTTGGCCTTATTGAAAAGTATGGCGCAGATGGCGTAAGGGTCGGGATGCTGCTTTGTTCGCCGGCAGGCAACGACCTGATGTTTGACGAAAGCTACTGCGAGCAGGGAAGTAAATTTGCCAATAAGATTTGGAATGCATTCAGGCTGGTAAAGGGCTGGGAAGTTAACGAAACCCTCGAAAATAATAATGATTTAGCCATTGAATGGTTTGAAAGCAGGTTTAACCAGGCCCTGGCCGAAATTGAAGATTATTTTGCACAATACCGGATTTCGGATGCATTGATGTCTACTTATAAATTGATATGGGACGATTTTTGCGCCTGGTACCTGGAAATGGTGAAGCCTGAATATCAGCAACCGATTGACAGAGAAACGCTTAACAAAACCATCAAATTTTTTGAAGAT
>NZ_CAIWNH010000029.1 GCF_903913935.1 uncultured Mucilaginibacter sp. | reverse complement strand
GCCTCACCTAAATCCTCTCCAAAGGAGAGGACTTTAACTTCGCTCTTTTTCAACCCTCACCTTTGGAGAGGGCAGGGTGAGGCCACAAAAAAAGCCGCCTCCAATAATTGGAGACAGCTTTTTTTGAAATTAGTATTCTGTTATCTTCTTCTGCCGAAAATACGCAGCAACATCAGAAACAGGTTGATAAAATCCAGGTAAAGGGTTAAACCACCCATTAGAGCCATTTTTGAGGCAGTGGCATCGCCATAAGCTAAACCTGCACCGATGTTTTTCAATTTCTGTACATCATAAGCGGTGAGCCCAACGAACACGGCCACGCCAATATAGCTGATCAGCATTTGCAGGCCGGAACTATGTAAAAACATATTTACAAGACTGGCAACGACAATACCAATCAAAAACATGATTAAAATTGAACCAAATTTAGTAAGGTCAGTTTTAGTAGTGTAACCGGCAATAGCCATAATTCCAAATACTATGGAAGACGTTAAGAATACGCTGAATACAGAGGACGCAGTATAAATTGCCAGAATGACACTAAGACTAATGCCAGTCACAGCAGCATAAGCGATGAATATTAAAGCAAGTACTCCATACGATAGCCGGTTTAATCCAAAACGCATCGCCAATACAAAAACCAAAGGCGAAATCATCGCCAGGACACCTAAACCGGTGGGTTGAAGTGTAGCGGGATCGCGAACAAGTTCTTCTAATGACAGATTGCTGTTAAACATAAAAGCCATCACTGCTGAAATACCCAACGCCGCAAACATCCACATAAACACATTTGCCAAAAACTTCCGAGATGCGTCGGTGTCATTTATTTGGACTATGTTGTCATAAACATAGTCAGGTTTATTTATTTCCATTTTTCTTTTAAAATTTATTTATACAAATTTAATTATTAGAGTTGATATTTAAGACGACCAAATTGAGAAAAAGTTTAGCGGGAGTCCGAAAGTCGGAAAAGACCGAAAGTCCGGAAGATTAAAATCCTGATCTTAAAAGTCCCTGGTTTATCCCATTTCGTCTTTCGGACTTTCGGACTTCTCCCCCTACCCTAACCGCCGTACCAACTGCTCTTCCACTTTTTTAAATACCTGTACAGGTTTTAATGCGCGCCAGCCCAGGTCGTCCAATACGCCACCGAAATTGATGTAGTAATCGATATTGTTTCGCTTAAATTCATCTATTACATGTTCGCGGAAATTGATGCCGGCAATCCAGCCATCTTCTACGTCCTGGAACCATTCTTCATAGTAACAATCGTCGGATGAGTGGAAATTCAATACATTTTCGCCAATCAGGATAAAATACCTGATGCCGCTATCGGTCATCAGATCCAAAATTTCCCTTTTCAGCATCATGATGTCATTATTGATCGCATCATTCCACTCTCCGATAAATTCTATGATCGAATAACCGCGGTCGTAATCAACAAACAGTACTTTTAAATACAAGGTATTTGAGCCGAGTGCATCCCATTGCGGGTGCAGCAGGTAATTGTAAACCTGCTTATCAAACTCAAACTCGCTGTATTCAGTTGCATAAAAAGGCGAATATTCATCTTCCGCAGCAATGTAGTCGTCGCGCCATTTATAATATGGTTCTATTTCGTGCATTCTTTAATTTCAAATGTGCGGATGTGCAAATGTGCAGATTTTAAAACCCAACCATTTACATCAGCAATTCGCTAACTTACATCCATTTTCTAACCAATCAGTTTATTTCCTCATCATTTGCACATCTGCACATATGCACATTTGCACATCAAATCTTATATGCTTCTACCGCTTTTCTAACGCTGCCGTGTTCTTTTAATAATCCGGCTGCGGTGTGCTCATCCAAACCTGTTTCTTTCATTACCATTTTTGTGCCACGGTCAACCAATTTATCGTTTGATAGCTGCATATCCACCATTTTATTACCTTTTACCCTGCCTAACTGGATCATTACACAGGTACTCAGCATATTTAACACCAGTTTTTGTGCCGTGCCGGCTTTCATCCGGGTTGAACCTGTCAAAAATTCAGGTCCGGTGACAACTTCAACAGGATACTTTGCAGCTGCTGCCACCGGGCTGCCGCTGTTACAAACAATACAACCGGTTACAATATGGTGTTCGTTGGCCATTTTTAATCCACCCACCACATATGGCGTAGTACCTGAGGCTGCTATGCCAAGCAGCACATCTTTTTCATTGATATCGTATGCCAAAAGGTCTTCCCAGGCTTGCATGTCGTCATCTTCGGCAAATTCAACCGCTTTACGGATAGCGCCATCGCCTCCCGCTATAATGCCCACCACTTTATCAAACGGAACGCCAAAAGTAGGCGGGCATTCAGAAGCATCAACCACGCCCAGGCGACCACTGGTGCCTGCACCGATATAAAAAAGCCGCCCCCCTGCTTTCATTCTTTCTGCAGTGACTGTAGCGAGCGACTCAATTTGTGGCAATGCTTTTTCAACGGCCAGGGGAACGGTACGATCCTCTTCGTTAATATGCTTTAGGATCTCCTTAACTGTCATTTTTTCAAGGTCGTTAAACCTGGAGTCCCTTTCTGTAGTCCTATCCATGGAGGAATAAATAAATTTCAGGCAAAATTCGGTAAAAATGTTGAGAAATCAGGCGGAGGTTTTCCTTCTGAAATTTTCACAATGATGACTAAAGATTGCCATACGATTGAAATTTTATTTAATTCAGTATCTAACAGGCCACTACCTTAACAACAATTATTAACTTTGTAGTAACAATACTGGTATGAAGAATGCGGGGGCTATAATATTCAGGTCGATGATATTGCTGTTGATAGGAACAGCTATTGGCTTTTATTTAGCAGATAATAACCTGTCGGGCAATGGCCTCAATTTTTCGCTCAAAAGCAACAATAAAATCAACAGCGTTTTAAGGCTTGTAAAAGACAACTACGTCGATTCTGTAAACGAGGACAGCCTTGAGGGCGTGGCCGTAAATAACGTACTGCAAACGCTTGACCCCCACTCGCTTTACCTTCAGCCACAAAGAGCGCAATCAATCAACGAAAATTTAGATGGTGGGTTTAACGGGGTGGGCCTTGAATACCAGATCCTGCGCGACACACTGGTAGTGACACAGGTTTATAGCGGCGGACCGGCATCAACTGCAGGACTTTTACCCGGTGACAAGATCATTAGCGTTAACGAAAAAAAGTTTTCTGGCACAAAACTTACCGCTAAAAAGGTTGACCAAACTTTAAAAGGCGATTCTCTTACTCAAATATCAATGTTGGTGCTCACTGCCAACAATTCCACGTTGAAAACATATCGTATCCAACGGGGGCATGTTGATCTGAGCAGCCTTGACGCCGCGTATATGATCAACCCCGAAACCGGTTATATCAAAATAAGCAAGTTTGCCTCAACAACGGATGCTGATTTCAGGGACGCCTTAACTAAATTAAAGGCCCGTGGCTTAAAAAAACTGGTGCTTGATATCAGGGAAAACGGCGGCGGATATCTTAGTGCAGCTACGTCGCTT
>NZ_CAIWNH010000028.1 GCF_903913935.1 uncultured Mucilaginibacter sp. | reverse complement strand
TTCTGTCGAAATAAAATATTAAAATAATTTGATCAATTATTTCACCCGAAATCGCATCAATTTTGGTAGAATTTCGGTATAAGGATAAAACATATTAGGCGTAATAGCCTTTTAATTAAATGGATATTCGTAAAACAGCTATTATCACCCTTATCAGTTGGCTTTTTTGATATGAAAAATCTTGTCGTGCTTTTTTCTTCAATGATGCTGCTGTCCCTGGTTTGCTACGGCCAAATTGACGATATCAAAAATCTTCAAAAACAATTGCCTTTAATAAAAGATAGCCTCCACTATGTAGATGCATTAAACAAACTGGCACTGCTTTTATATGAAAACAATGTGGATAGCACATTTGCCTACACACAACGTGCACGCGACATTGCCGAAAGACTGCAATATGATAAGGGAAAGGCTGAATCAGCTAACAACCTGGGGATAGTTTATGATATGAAGGGCGACCTTGAACTGGCTCTTCGCTATTATAATGATGGCTATAACCGCTTTAAGGCTATTGGCGACACTGCCAACATGGTTCAAGCGATTATGAACATTGCCATGGTGTATAATGAGAAGGGCATGGATAAAAAAGCGGTTAATAGCTTTAAAAACGCCCTGGAAACCGGCAGGCGGCTCAACCGTGATTCCATCATGTCATTGGTTTGGTATAACTATTTAATATTATATCCCGGCAACTTTCAAAAAGATTCGCTCAGTTATTACATAAATAAAGCACAGAAAATTGCAGAGAAATATAAAGACAGGCGTGTATTACTTGCTATTGAGCAGTTAACGGCTGATAATTATATCAAAAACGGGCAGCGTGATAAAGGCCTGGCGCTATTGCAGCAAGCCGCGTATGGGGCCATAAAAAATAAGCTTTTTTATTTAAGCCTCGATATCCTGATTGACCTTGGCGACTTATTTGCACAAACCGATTCGGCCCAGGCGGTAGGCTATTATAAACAAGGGTTGTATATAACGCAGTTAAAAGAATATAGAGTTTATACAGAATCAATCACCAAAAAATTATATAATTTTTATACCGCCCGAAAAGATACCTCAAAGGCTTTTTTTTACAGCCAGCAGTTGGTGATGTTGCATGAGGAGCGGGACAGGGTTGAAAATAAATCGGGAATTGATTTTATTGCATACGCGCTTAAAGATCAGCAACTGGAGGCAGCCCAGGGGCAATCCAGGTACGAGTTAAGGTTTTTGTTTCTTGCGGTGTTTATTTGCGCTCTAATGGTGGTTGTCCTGGTGGTCTTATGGCGCAACTGGAAGAAATTGCGAAAAACATCAGATGCTCTGCGCCTGCAGTTTGAACAGTCGGAATCAACCATGGAAGCGCTTGACGTAATGAATAAAGACTATTCAAGGTTGATAAAAATTGTTGCGCACGATCTTCGTAACCCAATCAGCGCGATTAGTACAATCAGCGGTATGCTTCACCCCGATGAAAATTTACCTGCTGATATGAAGGAATTGATGAGCCTGGTACAGGTAAGCAGTAAAAATTCTTTAGACTTGATCAATGAACTGCTGGAAACAGATTTTGACCAAAGGCAAAAGATTAAAGCAGAAACTATAAACCCCGATGAATTGCTCCAGCAATGTGTTAGCCTGCTCAGTTTCAGGGCACAGGATAAAGGCCAGCAACTCACTATAAACAGCAATGTGCAGGTTAACATTAAGGGCGATGCTGAAAAATTATGGCGGGTTATGAATAACCTGGTTGTAAATGCTATTAAATTCAGCCCGGAAGGCTCCACAATACATATCGAAAGCAAGCAAATTGAAGATAAATTGCTGATCAGCGTAAACGATGCCGGCCTGGGTATACCCGAAGATATCCGGAACAAGATCTTTGATCCGTTTACCTCGGCCCGCAGGACTGGCACCCAGGGAGAACAACCTTTCGGCCTGGGCCTCTACATCAGCAAACAAATAATCGAAGCCCACAATGGACGGATCTGGTTTGAAAGCGAACCTGGCAAGGGAACAACTTTTTATGTTGAGCTGCCTGTTTCAACGGTTGCCTGATCCATTTTCTTTACATACAATTCGTCCACCAAAATAATCAGCATGGCCAGCAGCGGCACGGCCAGGATAATTCCTAAAGCGCCAGACAAAGCGCCCATAATTAACTGGCTGATCAATGTTAAAGCAGGCGGCAGATTGATCATCTTTTTTTGGATCAGCGGGGTAACTATATTGGCCACAATGGTTTGTGATACGATATACAACAGCGCCACGATAACCGCGGTGCCGCCGCCAACGGTTAACCCAAGCAGCACCCCCGGCGCCATCGCGATCAGCGGCCCGAAGTTGGGGATAATTTCCAGTATTCCTGTAATCAATCCCAGTACCATGGATGCGGGTATGCCGATAATGGTTAAGCCAACAGTGATTAAAATGGTAATGAGCACCATGGACAACAGCATGCCTTTGAGCCAGCCCTTAAGGACCAGGCTTATCCTGTCGAAGATTCGAAGGGCCACCGGCTTTTTATCCAGTGGGATCAGCACCAGCATCCCGTCTTTATAAAGCGAGGGGCTGGCGGTGAAAAATATCCCGAGAAACAGAATAATGTAAAGGTCGCCCAATACGCCAAAGCTGGTGTTAAAAAAAGTTTGTACCGTATCATAAAGCTTTTTTGAGTTGTCGCCCGAAAAGCTGTCAAGCACTTTTTGTCCTACCGGCGTTTCATTCAATTTGGCTTTTGCATTATTGATGGTATGCGGCAGGCTGTTGCTTAATTGGGTTACCTGCACCTGTATTTTAGCGCCAATAAACCAACATAAAAGACCCACAATGACAATCGTTCCGGCGATGGAAATGATCATCGCAAGCGTGCGTTTCATCCTTGTGTTTCGCTGGATCATGTCTCCAAGTCCATGAAAATAAACCGCCATCAGCGATCCGGCCAGCGCCATTAGCAATACATTAAAAGCAACCCTGGCGATGAGTATAAACACCACCAGCAATGCTACTATTGCTACCGTTTGCCAAACTTTTCCGATAAATGATAACTCTTTTTTGGTGGTTCCGGAGGATTTGTTGTCTGCAGGCATTTGATGGTGTTTAGCGAAAGTAATTAAAGGTACTTGTTATTCTTTATATTTTAATTCGGTTTAAATTATTGTACATAGTCGATCGCAAAAGCTATTCCCCGGCCTTTAGTTTTTCAGAGCTTTCTACATAACAATAATTTTTAAGGAATTTAGTTTTAAGTACTTGAATTCATCACGATGAAAAAGCCTTTTACTATTATTTCAATCATTATTGCCGGTTATTTTTTGGTCACCTCGTTTAGCATAGGCAAGCCAGAAAATGACCGTGTTGCTGCCGACCTGTCCATATTTAAAAGCCGCGTGCAGGAGTTTCAAAACAGCGATCTGGCTAAAACTGAACAGGATTTAATGGCGCTTTCGTACGCAGCTTCCAATAACAGCCTTTTGCTTTTTGATGCACGGTTGGATGATTTTTCAGCCACCAGGCTGGGGCGTGTTAAGCTGAAAGATGATGAACTTTTCTTTGCCTGTTCGGTAAATGATTTGGCGACCTTTAAAAGCCGGCTACAGGAATTTCAAAATGGCAGTCTTGACGGTATTGCAGTTTCGCGCGGTGCCTTATATTATGCCGGTTCAAAGTACGACCTGGCTACATTTAGGCTCCGCCTGGCCGAGTTTGCGAAAAGCCCTTACGCTCATAGTGATTTAGCACGTTACAGCAGCGATTACGCCCGCTCAGTAAATGATCCTGATACCTTTAAAGCACGGCTGAAAGAATTTAAGGCGAGTTCACTGAACGATATAGCGGTAAGCATTACAGCATCATTGTATGCCGCGTCTGGCAATTAGGTATTTTTCTCCCGCTATCTTCAAAGCTTATTTCTTCACCACCGGGAAAGCAACGATCCGCACTTTTGTAAAACCATACGGAATCAAGGTAAAGTGGGATATGGTATCACTCACAGCGCCCCTGTAGCCGCCGTCCCTGTCGGTTACGGGCTGGTTGGCCACACCATCGGTTAATTGCCAGTTGGGGATCAGCCTGCCTTCGGCCTTTATTTCAATCGGGGCATGTTGCAGGTTCCACACAAATTTCCCGATTAATGGCTTTTCGGTAACTGTAAGGGTTTTGGCAGGCTCATTCACAATTTGTTCAGACAGGCCATAATTCCAATTACCATTGGGGTAAACGCTAAAATAATCGCCTTCATGCTGATCATGGCCCTTTTCCCAGCGTTCGCCCAGCTTGAGCGCGTAAACCAATGGCCCGCGTTCAACCGCTCTTGAGTTGCGCCCCCATTCAGATACGCTCACTTGCATGGGCAGTTTCAGGCTGATTTTATCGCCATTTTTCCAAACCCGGCTGATGGT
Organism: uncultured Mucilaginibacter sp.; assembly: GCF_903913935.1. Taxonomy (GTDB): domain Bacteria; phylum Bacteroidota; class Bacteroidia; order Sphingobacteriales; family Sphingobacteriaceae; genus Mucilaginibacter. The sequence continues at coordinate 26,955 of NZ_CAIWNH010000028.1, read as the reverse complement.
AACCAGTTGCCCGGCTTTACCTGTTTTTGCTGCAACGCCATTGATGCTGATGGTAGCCGAGCTACACCAGGCGGGAATGCGGAACTGCCAGTCAAACTGCACCGGTTTTGGGGTTGATAAATTAAACCCGATCTCATCGCTGAAAGGATAATCCGTCACTTCGGCAACGCTGATGGCCGTATTACCTGCACCAACGGTGGTTTTAAGTTGATTAGGGCCGTAAACTAATGATGCGAGTCCGTTATGCTGCGTTTTAAACCATAGGTGCTGCGTATATTTCGTCCAGCCCTGGTGCATATTGGCAAGGCAGCAGGTATAGCCGCTGCGCATCCCCAAAACATTGTTCATTTCGCGGCCAAAGGGCAGCGAGAAATCAAAAACGCCCCGGGCAATCTCCACCTGGTTAGCCACCTGGAAATATTGTTTGTTATTATAATCGTCTGTCGTTTGGGCAGGCAATGCGTTAAAAGTGATCCGTTCCAGCGCGTCCATATAGCGGGTATCGCCGGTAATGGCCATAGCTTCTTCCATCGAGTACATCGTTTCTACCACCGCGCAAAGTTCGGTTCCCTGGGTGGGCAGGTTGCCATGCAGGTCCTCATCTGCTGAGAAGGCTCCCATCGGTAAGCCGTTCAGCGTCATGATATCGCCAAAGCCGGTCTTCATAGCATTCAAATAAGCGGGGCTGCCTGTACGCTGGTAATTAAGCGCGGGGGCCTTTATGGCCATGCCTACATTAACGCCATGGCGGTGCATCCAGTCGTTGTCATCCTGGTGCGCGGCGGCGTTGATGGCCCAATTTCGGCCGGCAAACCACGCACTCCAGGCAAAGCATTGTTTATCCAGCAGGTCAGCTAATGCCAGCAGGCTTTTGTCGCCGGTTTTTTGGTACAGCCATTGGGCCACCAAAATATTTTCGCTTCCGCGGCTTTCGGCCCAGTCGCTCCATTTATTAATGGGGCAAATTTTAAGCGCCTGTAACTCATAATGAAAATAAGCGGTCATAAATTTAATCACCCTGGGGTCATTCGTTGCCGTATAGTATTGCTGCATGGCTTTTAGCATCACCATTTTAGGCCACCAGTCTTCGCCTTTCTGGCAATTGGCGAGGTTAATAACCGCGCTGCTGTCACGCTCCGCTTTGGTTATCGGCCCAAAATAACCGGATGGACGCTGGTGATCGAGGGTCCAGTTAATGTATTTTAAAACTTTTGCTTTTAGTGTGGCATCGTCCAGTTGCCAGGACAGGGGTACGGCGCCATCCAGCCAGTAGGGTGTTTCTTCCCAGCCATCGCCTTTGCCGCCCAGCCAGCCGTTGTCGTTTTTTAGTTTGGCGTAAACTTCGTCAAGGTGGCCGGTGGTGCCATCGCGCATGATCTCCAGCTGGTCCTTCAGCCAGCCCTGGGGGTGGATGGAGCCGAGGGGCAGTTCACTGTAAAGCGGTTTTACAAAATGGGCGGTTGTTATGTTTTTAGCCGGATGATCGGCGATACGGAAAGAGCCCAGTATTGAAATAACTGAAAAGGCAATCGTTATTTTTTTGAATATCATGTTTTTTCAATTGGCATTTTGAAGGTAGTTAATAAAATTAACTTTTGGCCCAATTCAAGTGTGGCAAATTCTTCTTGTTTGTTAAGTCTTTCTATTTCTGCCTTCTCCGGTAATAAAATTGATAAATATTACTGCTGCACCTCCACCGAAGTGATGTAATACGTATGGGCACCACTGGTAATGGTGTCTTTAAAGGTGATTTGCAATTTACCGTTATTTGCCAGGCTTACTACACCCGGCACCTTTTGTGGATTGCCGGGATAGGTCATGTAAATATTATTCCCTTTCTGGTGCCAGGTGGATGCCAAAGGCAACAACCCGGGGATGCCATAATTTTGCGCGCCATTGGCTTTTATATGAGTAGGCGTTACAAAACAAGTATCAATCCCGGTATAATTCTGGCTCGAGGTGGAATCGGTATAAAAAGTTAAAGAGTTATAACCCATACATGGGTATTGGGTAACGGTTGCGTTTACGCCGATGCCAAAATTAGTTTGATAAGAGTATAAGTTCCAGTTGCCGATAACGCTATAGATAACGGGCGGTACAGTTTTCTTTTCCTTTTTACAGGCAACCAATAAAAGCGAAACAAGCAGGCAGGGTAATAATCTCTTTATCATGGCTTTAATTGGTTTTACAGGCCACAATTTAAGTATTATTTATTTAGAAATGTAAGGCGGTATTTTTTATTTAACGGGGCTACTTTTTGTATCCAATCACTTTTAAAAATATGATGCTTCTATGCGGTATGCCCAGTGTTTTACCCGGGGTAACGTTAAGGTAAAGTTTAAGGTATCCGTCTGTTATCCCCTTCATGGCCTCAGTCATGGGTTTTACAAATTCCGGCATCATGAATGTAATTGATTTCCGGAAGGTAATGGTGCCTTTTTCATCGACAAATCCGGTGTACTCATACGAGAAATCATCATATGCATGATGGATCACAATATCATAAGTTGGCGAAAGATAGGTGTCGTATGATTTACCACCATCTACTTCGTCAGGTACCGCCTCTTTTTTTACCGTTACATATTTACTTTTAGAGACCAGTACGGCTGGTTGCGTACCGGCGAAAGCGCTGTCGGTAATTTTTCCGGCAAGCATTGTTTTTTCTTTAATATAGAGGGTGTCTTTACGGCTTGGTCTCCATAATTTTAGTGTATCCGAATGCAGTACGTTTTTGATATATTCATTGGTATAAAAGGTCATAAATACATGCACCTTTTCGTCGTCTATAATATTGTCGTGCACATGCAGTACCATAAATTGCATGCTGTCTTTTTTGATATAGGTAAGTTTTAGCCAGGCCCATGCCACGTTAAATATTGAATCATGGTCAAACATTACGGGCGCATTCAGAAACCGATTTTTTCTGGGACTGAAAATAGTAACTGAATCGACAGATGGAAAAGAGATCCGCCATTCAGGCACCAGCTGGAAGCCGACTGGACTAAAAGATAGCCCGTTATCAAAACGCCGTTTAACTTCTGTAAACGGGATGCCCTGGATGGTTTTGAGTAAGTTTTTAGTGCGGTTTGCTGCAGCGGCCTTTATGGCTTTTTCATTTTCCCTGTCCGATTCTATTTTTCTGAACTTGCTATTGCAGCGGGCAGCAAACATCAAAATAAACGTAAGTAGCAGGACTAAACTTGTGGTGATATAGCGCGTAGCAGATGTTTTATGCATGTGTTATGGGCAGAGCGTTATTAAAAACGCTAAAATAGCAATTAAGTTGATTAGGTTGATTAAGTGAGTGGTTGATTGGGTTAATTATGGACATGCGTACGCCTGCTTGATTAAGAGAATGGTCAATTGAGTTACAGGGACATTAACCTAATCAACTCAATCCAACTTAATCAACCAATCAACTAACCCAACGCCTGCTCCAAATCCTTGATCAGATAATCCGCATCCTCCAAACCCACATACATGCGGATCAATTGGTGGCGCGGGTTGGCGTTGTCATAATCAGCCGGGGAAATTCCTGCAATAGAAGGGATGATCAAACTTTCGTGGCCACCCCAGGATACCGCCATCAGGATATGCCGCAACCTGTCGCAAAAGGCTTCAATTTTTTGTACCGAGGACTCTTTTAGCGTAAAACTAAACATGCCGCCGCAGCCCTGCATTTGCCGGCGTGCCAGCTCGCTTTGTTTGAATGCAGGGCTAAACGGCCAGATCATCTTATCAACCGCCGGATGTTTGGCCAGCCATTCAGTTACTATTTTGGCGGTTTCAAAACTGCGCTGCATCCTCAATGGCAAAGTGCGCAAACCGCGGATGAGCAGCCAGGCCGAATGTGGCGACAAAGTGGGCCCGATGTTCATAAATTCATGATCGAAGATTCGTTTGATTAGCGCTTTGCTGCCGGTTAACACGCCGGCTACCACATCTGAATGACCGCCGATGTATTTGGTTGCCGATTGCGCCACCAGGTCGATACCCAGCCGGATAGGCTGCTGGTAAAGCGGCCCGCAATAGCTGTTATCGATCATCGTAAGGATGCCTTTTTCCCTGGCGATTTTAGCTATTGCAGCCAGGTCCTGCAACTCATAACTGAAAGTATTCGGGCTTTCTAAATAGATCAGTTTGGTTTCAGGCGTGATGGCGTTTTTAATATTTTCTACTACTGAACCATCAACAAAGGTGGTATGGATGCCAAACTTTGGTAAAAAGTTATTGAAGAGTTTGATGGTCCAGCTATACGGGTTTTCAACGGATACCACATGATCGCCCTGTTTAAGCAGCGCCAGGATGGGCACACTTACCGCGGCGATTCCACTGCTGAAAACCAGCGCATCTTCGGCGCCATCCAATGCCGCAAGTTTTTGCCTTAATATAGTCAACGTAGGGTTTTGCCCACGCGAATACAGCAGGGCATCATACTCTTCTGCCAGCGCCTGCCTGAAATCACTTACCGTTTTAAAAGTAAAATTGCTGGTTTGGATGATGGGCGGCGAAACGGCGTTGAAATAGTTTTCGCGTTCTTCACCAAGTTCGTTCAGTATGTAGGAAAGATCCATGTTATTCTGCTGTTGTTTTTTTATTCCAGGTACAAGCGTAATAAATTACCAGACCTAAAGCATATGCCGCCAGGCAAATGAGCGCGGCATACGGGTTTTCTCTGAAAGTGATAAAAATATTTATGGTTACAAACCAGTACGAGATGATAAAGATGACCGGCACCAAAGGGAACCATTTGATGGTGTAAATGCCCGTTCCATCCAGGTGTTTTGTTTTTTTACGCAGCAGGAAGATAGCTACCGCAGCCATGGATAAACCAATCGTGTCAAAAAACATTACATACTTTAACATCTCGCTGAACTTGGCTACAAAGAAAAGAATGATGATAATAGCAGCGATAAAAAAGCTCATCCCGAATTCCTGCACCTGCGTTTTTGGGTTTACCTTCATAAATATCGGAGGCAAAATGCCATCTTCGGCCATGGCATAGTATACACGGGGGTTAGCCAGCACGTTTACATTCACATAAGCCAGTACCGATAAAAATATCATGATGGAAGTGATCTTATAGCCTGTCGCGCCAAATATCACCCCGATCATTTTAGCTGCCAGGGCCGGGGTTTTTTGCAAACCGCCAATCCCAAGGATATGGAAGTAGGCATAGTTAATTGATAAGTAAAGAATAATAACCGTAATAATGCCAAACGTAACCGCCTTGGGGATATTGGTTTTGGCATTAATAATGTCCCCGCCAAAGTTGATGGTTTGCTGGTAGCCGCCGTAGGTGAAAAATACAGCAACAAGACTCAGCCCAAACGCAGTGATCAAACTGCCGGAATGGGGTACAATTGCGGTTTCCACCGGAACATAATTGCTTTTAAATACGGTAGTACAGATCAGAATGATCATGCTCATTTTAAAAATGATCAGTACGCTTTGTGTGCGGGCGCTCATTTTTATCCCTAAAAAATTGATAACATATAATATAGCGACAGAGGTTATCGTAATGATCTTGGTGCCAAAGTCGTTTTGCATATTGGCAGGCAATAAAAAAGGTTTGATATAATCGGCCCCGATAAGCGCCACCGCCGCAACTGACGCGGCATTGCTGATCACCAGTACCCAATTGATCATAAAGGCGATGGCAGGGTGGTAACAATAGCTGAAAACTTTGTAGAAACCGCCCGTAGCCGGGAACCTGGCGCCGATCTCGGCAAAGGTGAGCGCACCGCACAAGCTTACCAGGCCACCAAATATCCAGGCGCCAAAAAATATATAAATGTTTCCCGCTTTGTTGGCTACGTCACTTGGGGTAGCAAAAATGCCCATGCCAATTACTAAACTGATGACAATCATTGTCAGGTCAAAGCGGTTGAGTTTCGGTTTTATGCTCATTTATTTATGTAAATGTTAACTTTCTAAATTTATATTTTAATTTTGTTAAACTTGGTAATCCTGGTTAATTTGATTAATCTGCATATAAAGGCAAATTATGGCAACTATTGTGGGGCAATTTAAGCAAATATTATTTACAGCAATATGCTTGCTTGTAGCTGCCTCTGTATTTGCCCAGCTGAGGCACAACCAGGCAACAATGATTAAAAAGCCGGTGCCAAATGAACAAAAATCAAATTTTTACCATTTGGTTACGCAAACCAGCGTTGTTTTTTCATGGCCAAAGGGCTTCGCAGAAGTACAGGCGCCTGATGATGAGGATTTTTCTTTTGATTTTGCGCTTGAATTACCCGGGCAGGACTTTGAAGTATGGTACCAGATAAAATCGGAAAAAGAAGATTGGGCCCGGTTTAAAGATAACCCGCAGGCGTCCAATCCTGATTCAATTTATAACGGCGCCGGTAAGGCAGCCGCTGCCAGCTTTTGCGGCGATGATAAATACTTTGAACGAAACATTCCGCGCAGTGTTTTGGCGAGGAATAATGCAGATGCCGGAAAATCATACCTGTTAACACTGCTTGACCTGCCGCAAACCAAGCACTATAAATATGCATTGCTCATCACCCTTCAAAAAAATCATACCGGTACAATCATCGCGGTTTGCTTTACCAATGTAAAAGGCCCCGAGTTTTTTAAAAATGTAAACAGGGCTACCAACAGCCTGCATTTTAAACCCTGAGTCCATAATGTTGAAAAGTTAATACACAGGATGGATAACTTCTGGGTGTAAGTGCTATTTTTGCCATAATGGGGATGTCATTGAGTCATTAGGTCATTAAGTCATTAAGTCATTGACATGTTTGATAAGAATACCAGAATGAACGTCTTTCCGGAACTAAAGTCAGATCGACCGGAGTTACCCGCTAACCAATGACCTAATGACGCAATGACCCAATGATTAATTAAAAAGACATGGCTTTACCTGCAGATTATAGTGATGACAGTATCCGGTCGCTTGACTGGAAAGAACATATCCGTTTACGCCCCGGGATGTACATTGGTAAACTGGGCGACGGCTCAGCTTATGACGATGGCGTTTATGTACTGCTGAAGGAGATCATTGACAACTCTATTGACGAGTTTGTGATGGGCGCCGGCAGAACCATAGAGGTTACCATGAGCGACCACAAAGTTACCGTACGGGATTACGGCCGCGGTATTCCCCTGGGGAAAGTAATTGATTGCGTATCAAAGATCAATACCGGTGGCAAATACGACAGCAAGGCATTCCAAAAATCAGTGGGTTTAAATGGCGTGGGTACCAAGGCGGTTAACGCGCTTTCCAACTCATTTATCGTACAATCCTATCGTGATGGCCGCACCAAAGTGGCTGAATTTGAGAAAGGTGAACTTGTAAGAGACGAACCCGAAAAGGAAACTACCCAGCGCAATGGTACCGCCATCAATTTCTTCCCGGACGATACCATATTCAGACATTACCGTTTTATCCCGGAGTTTGTAGAGAATATGATCTGGAACTACGTGTTCCTTAACTCGGGCCTCACCATTAACTTTAACGGCACCAAATATTTTTCGGAGCGCGGTTTGCATGATTTGCTTTCGCGTAATACGGATGCTGATTCCATGCGTTATCCCATCATCCACTTAAAAGGGGAGGATATTGAAGTAGCCATGACGCACGGCCAGCAATACGGCGAGGAGTATTACTCCTTTGTGAATGGGCAGCATACCACACAGGGCGGTACCCACCAGGCAGCGTTCCGCGAAGCGGTGGTGAAAACCATCCGCGAGTTTTATAAAAAGGAATTTGATGCTTCGGATGTACGGGCCTCTATTGTGGCAGCCGTTGCTATAAAAGTTCAGGAACCGGTTTTTGAATCGCAAACCAAAACAAAACTGGGCTCACAAAATATCGGGCAGGACGGACCATCAGTACGTGGCTTCATCAATGATTTTATGAAGAAGGAGCTGGACAACTATCTTCATAAAAATCCGGCCGTTGCTGATGCTTTGTTAAAAAGGATCATGCAATCCGAAAGGGAGCGAAAAGATATTGCAGGCATTAAAAAACTGGCTAACGAGCGTGCAAAAAAAGCTTCGCTCCATAACCGCAAGCTGCGCGATTGCAAGGTGCATTTTGACGATACGCATGAGCGCAAACAGGATACCACCTTATTCATCACTGAAGGTGACTCGGCCAGCGGGTCTATCACCAAATCGCGCGATGTGATGTGCCAGGCAGTATTCAGTTTAAAAGGTAAGCCGCTGAACTGTTACGGGCTGACCAAGAAAGTAGTTTACGAGAACGAGGAATTCAACCTGTTGCAGCATGCACTGAATATTGAGGACGGTTTGGACGACCTTCGTTATAATAACATTGTGATAGCAACCGATGCTGATGTGGACGGGATGCACATCAGGCTGCTGCTGATGACCTTCTTCCTGCAGTTCTTCCCCGACCTGGTAAAAGCCGGGCATGTTTTTATTTTGCAGACCCCGCTGTTCCGTGTTCGTAATAAAAAGGAAACCATTTACTGCTACAGCGACGAGGAAAGACGAAATGCCATTGCTAAATTAGGTGTAAAGCCCGAAATTACCCGCTTTAAAGGATTAGGTGAAATATCTCCGGATGAGTTTGGCTTATTTATAGGCAAGGATATCCGCCTTGACCCCGTGATCCTGAAAGATGCCAACATCAAAGGCTTGCTGGAATACTATATGGGTAAAAATACGCCTGCCCGCCAGGTGCATATTGTCGGCAACCTTAGGGTGGAGAAAGATGATGAAAGCATTAATCCCCTGGTGGCCGAAGAGGTGGAAAGTGTGGCTTTGCCGGTAGCGGTCTGAACACGATTTTTAGGATTTGATGGATTCAAAAGATTATGTGTGGACCATGGATCAAACCGAATGCTTATAATCAAAAGGCTTTAAATTGAGCTCCCTGGTTTTTTCGCCTGCAAGCTGTAAATTAAATTTAGTTTGCATGTTAGCCCAAATATCGGCAGCGCCGCCAAATACTTGTGCAATCCTGAAAGACATTTCGGGGGTTATGTCTGATTTTTCATGAATAATTTTATTCAGGCTCTGGCGCGAAATGCCAAGCATTTTTGCGGCATCAGTTACAGTTATTTCATTTGCGTAAATAACTTCTTCACGTAAAATTTCGCCTGGATGTATGTTTCTCATTTGTATTTTCATGGCGTTTATTTAATGATAATCAATGTAGTCGAGGTCATAAGCATGCTCCCCAACAAAACGAAAAATGATCCGGTAGTTTTTGTTTACTTTGATGCTCCAGTAATCCTTCAGGTCGCCTGAAAGTTTGTGGATATTCCAATTTTGAAATGCTCCAAAATCTTCAGGTACCTGTTTTGAAGAATCTATAACTTCCAGCATTCTTTCGATTCGACTGGTTAATTCCGCCGGTAACTTACTGTTATTATTTTCCTCCCAAAGCAGCAGAAGTCCCTTATGCTTGAAACTTTGAATCATAATTTATGTAAACTGTAAATTTACACATGTCAAATCGAAAATACAAATTTTTTGTTGTCCGTTTTTTAAACTCTAAATAAATTTTTGAAATCATGGCGATTCTTTAATCTTACAAATCTTAGTTCAGACAAAAAATAATCTGTATCTTGAATCCCCTTATTTTTTAAAGGGGCTAAAAAATGACCAACCACGAAATAAAAATAAACTTTAAGGAATACAGTTCTATTACGGACCTTGATAAATCCGCTCAAGATCTTTGCCTTGAAGCGGTTAAGGCTATGGAAAACTCCCACTCACCCTATTCAAAATTCAGGGTAGGGGCGGCGCTGCTTTTGCAGAGTGGAACAATACTGCATGGCAGCAACCAGGAAAATGTTGCTTATCCATCTGGTTTATGCGCCGAGCGGGTGGCACTGTTTAATTGGGGCGCCAATCATCCTGATGATCCCATCGTCGCTATGGCCGTAACCGCGCATACCGATGAGTTTGAAATATTGCAGCCGGTAGCTTCCTGTGGCTCCTGCCTGCAGGTTTTGGCCGAATATGAAAAAAAACAAGGTTACCCGATAGAAATTATACTATTTTGCGCCAAAGGCCCGGTTTGGGTGATGAAAGGTGTTGAAACCTTCCTGCCGTTTTTATTTTTTGAGAAGAGATTAATATCATGAAACACAGAATTCTATTATTTCTTTTCCTGGCATTTGCCGCCGGTGAAAAAGTTCAGGCACAAACAGGCTTCCCGTTTGATAATGAGATCCGGGCGTTTAAACACCAGGACAGCATTAGTTTCCCGGCAAAAGATGGCATCTTATTTATCGGTAGTTCGTCCATTCGCCTTTGGGACGATCTGGAAAAGCGTTTCCCGCACGCACCGATCATTAAACGTGGGGTTGGCGGCTGCGAGCTTTGGCAACTGGTTGATTATTATACCCCCTATATTTTATTCCCTTATCATCCGCGCAAAATTTTTATTTATGCCGGAGAAAATGATATTGCCGGAGGTAAGAGTGGCAAATTTGTATTTGATAAGTTTCAGCAGCTTTTTGAAATGATCAACAAGCAATTGCCCGATGCAGCGGTTTACTACATGTCGGTAAAAATGAGCCCCAGCCGCGCCAGATATTTTAAAGAAGTGGCCGTTGCCAACGAGCTGATCAAAACCTACCTGGCCAACAAACCCAATAGCGTTTTTATCGACCTGAATACAATATTGCTCAAAACGGAAACGTCCATGCCTGATTCATCCTTTTTTCGTGCCGACTACCTGCACCTCAATGGTAAAGGATATGACCGCTGGCAACAGGTACTGGAGCCGTATGTGAATTAAGGTTAAAGGTAAACGGCGATAGGTGTTGCATTTTTACCTTTCGCCCTTCACCTCCCTAAACAAATACACTATAAACATTAGTGATCTTCCAGCCGTTGGTGGTATGGGCTATGGTAATGTAATTGCTCCGGGTGAAGTTTTCGAATTTTATATCAACTTTCACGATGGCAATGCTTGCGTTGTTTTCAACAACGGTGGTGCTGGTGGTGCATTGCTGTTCAATATTTTTATTGATTTGAAAATAGTCGAGCATTTGTTTTTTGTCGAAACTAAGCACCTGTTTGCCCCGCACCATATTAAATGCTGCGGACTGATCCAATACGTCATTCAGGCCGGCTGATTTTCCCCGTGTCATGGCATCAATATAGGTGTTGATCGCATAGTTTTTGGTTAATTTGCCATTGTCGTTTGTGTTTGCTTTTACGGCACCGCAAAATGCAAGCATGGCCAGGCCAAGCATCATTGTTTTTAAAGTTTTCATGATATTATAATTAAAATTGTTGTGTTGATTTATATAACTACAAGACACAAGTACTAATGGGTTAGTTACAGTAAAAGTGGCTTTAATGGCTATATTTAACAGTTTTTAACAAGTCTTAAGTTGTTAGTCTAAAGTCTTGAGTCCATTGCGGCTTTTTTCTTTTCTTGACTCAAGACTTGGGACTTTAGACTCAAGACTAAAAAATGATCGACTTCACTACCATTATGCTGCGATTTGCGGAGCAGGGCGAGAAAACCGGCTGGACCTATATTGAGATCCCCGCCGATTTGGCGCAGCAATTAAAGCCCGGTACCAAAACCTCGTTCAGGGTGCGGGGTATGCTGGATAGTTGCGCGGTTAGTGGCATGGCCTTAATGCCCATGGGTGGCGGTGATTTTATTATGGCTTTAAAAGCAGATGTGCGGAAACGACTCCATAAAAATGCTGGCGCTATGCTGCATGTAGTGATAGAAGAAGATACCGAATATAAGGTTGAAGTGCCCGACGACCTGCAGGAATGTTTTGATTTTGAACCCGAAGCGCTGGATTTTTTTAACGGTCTGCCAAAATCGCACCGGGATTATTTTATAAAATGGATAGATGGCGCAAAAACCAGTGAGACCCGAGCCAGGCGCATTGTAAATACGGTGAATGCCATGCTGCGTAAGTGGCGCTACAACGATATGATGCGGGCGATGAAGAAGGATGGTTGATGTGCGGATTAAAATAGCTTTAAAATCTTCATTTAATAATTATCATTCGAAATCAATTTAATAATTAACCGCAGAGGCCACAAAGGATGCACAGAGTTAACAGAGAAATAGCATGCAAATAGAAAACGACTTGGCAACTGAAGTTATTGGATCAGCGATAATTATTCACAGAGCCCTTGGGCCCGGATTGTTGGAATCCGCGTACAAGGAATGTCTTTATTATGAGTTAATTAAAAAAGGTTTATACGTTGAAAAAGAAAAACCATTACCGCTGATTTACGAAGAGATAAAATTGGATTGCGGATATAGATTGGATTTAATGGTTGAGAATAAATTGATAGTGGAAATAAAAGCAGTTAACGGGTTAACTGATATTCATCTGGCTCAAGTTTTAACTTACCTGAACGTTTCCGGCTGCAAACTGGCCTTGTTAATCAATTTCAATGTGTTAAAAGTAAAGGATGGAATTCGCCGCATCATTAAATCTTAGCGTACTCTGCGCCTTCTCTGCATCTCTGCGGTATAATCTTTATATCGACAGATGTTGATATTTGTCGATGTGTTTAAAAATCCTCTCATCTAAAATCAGCACATCTCCACTATAACCTTTATCTTTACCCATTCCTAATTTTTTTATTTAGAATGAGTGACGATCTGAGCGAAAATCAATTGCCTGCTGACCAAGACGATAAACTACATAACATAACCTCACTCGACGGCCTGTACGAAAACTGGTTCCTGGATTATGCCTCTTATGTCATCCTCGACCGCGCCGTTCCGCACATCAATGATGGTTTAAAGCCCGTGCAGCGCCGCATCCTGCACTCGCTGAAAGAGATGGACGACGGGCGATTTAACAAAGCTGCCAACGTTATCGGTAACACCATGAAGTATCACCCGCATGGTGATGCTTCCATCGGTGACGCCATGGTACAGATTGGCCAGAAGAACCTGCTGATAGACTGCCAGGGTAACTGGGGCGACCCGGTAACCGGCGACTCAGCTGCTGCGCCCCGTTATATCGAGGCACGGCTATCCAAATTCGCGCTGGATGTTGTTTTTAACCCGGATACTACCGATTGGCAGGCCAGCTATGATGGCCGTAACCGCGAGCCAATCACCCTTCCCGTTAAGTTCCCCCTGTTGCTTGCACAGGGCGCCGAAGGTATTGCCGTAGGTTTAGCCACCAAGATCCTGCCCCACAATTTTATTGAACTGATTGATGCTTCTATCGACGTATTAAAAGGCATTACGCCTAACTTAATGCCCGACTTCCCCACAGGGGGTATGGCAGATGCTTCCGCTTATAACGACGGGCAGCGCGGTGGCAGGGTGCGTATCAGGGCGAAGATAGTTGAGCGGGATAAAAAGACTTTGGCTATTACGGAGATCCCTTTCAGCACCACCACAGGCGGACTAATGGAAAGCATTGTGGCGGCTAATGAAAAAGGTAAGATCAAGATCAAAAAGATAGAGGATAACACGGCCAATTTAGTGGAAATCATGGTGCACCTGGCGCCGGGCATTTCGCCGGATGTGACCATTGATGCCCTGTATGCCTTTACCGATTGCGAGGTTTCTATATCACCAAATACCTGCGTGATCCAGCACGATAAGCCGCGCTTTATGAGTGTGAATGATATGCTGAGCGAAAGCACGCATAACACCCGCCGCCTGCTGAAAATGGAACTGGAGATCAGGCTGAAGGAACTGATGGAGAAAATATTCTTCAGCTCCCTGCTCAAGATCTTTATCCAGGAAGGGATGTATAAGCACCCGGACTACGAAACTTCAACCAATTTTGAGGTAGTAGTTGAGGTGCTGAACCGATTGTTTACGCCGTTCTTTCCGCAGTTTTACCGTACGATTGAACAGGAAGATTATAAAAAGCTGATAGATAAACCGATGAGCAGCATCACCCGTTTCGACGTAAAGAAAACAGATGAACAGATCAAAAACCTTGAAGGCGAAATAAAAGAAGTAAAACATCACCTTAAACACTTAACCGACTATACGATTGCCTGGTTCCTGAAACTTAAGGAAAAATACGGCAAGGGCCGCGAACGTAAAACCGAACTGCGCACCTTTGATAAAGTGGAGGCCGCACAGGTGGCACTTGCTAATGTAAAATTGTATGTCAACAAGGTGGATGGCTTTATCGGCTCAGGCTTAAAGAAGGACGACCTGGTTTCTTTTGTGTGCGATTGCTCGGATATTGACGAGATCATTGTGTTCAGGGAAGATGGGAAATGTATGATCACCAAGGTGCAGGACAAAGTTTTTGTGGGTAAGGAGATCATCCACGTTGCCGTATTTAAAAAGAACGATGAACGCACCGTTTATAACATGGTCTACAAAGACGGGCAAAGCGGCGTAAGTTATATCAAGCGTTTCTCGGTAGTGGGCGTAACCCGCGATAAGGAATACGATCTGACCAAAGGTACCAAAGCCTCGCGTGTCCTTTATTTTACAGCCAATCCGAACGGCGAGGCGGAGATTGTAAACATTCAGCTAAAACCGCACAGCAAGCTTAAAAAGCTGCAGTTTGACGAGGATTTTGCCGCCATCGCCATCAAGGGGCGTGCCTCAATGGGCAATATCGTTACCAAATATCCAGTTAAAAAGATCCTGCTGAAAACCAAAGGCGTTTCCACCCTTGCAGGGCGGAAGATCTGGTATGATGATATTTTAAAACGACTGAATGCAGATGGCAGGGGCAAATACCTGGGCGAATTTGACGGCGACGATAAGATCCTCACTGTTTTAAGCACCGGCATTTACGAATTGACCAGTTTCGACCTGAACAATCATTTTGATGATAAAATGATCCTGATCGAAAAATACAACCCGGAGAAAGTTTATTCAGTGGTGCATTTTGAGGGGAAATCGAAAAACTACCTGGTAAAACGCTTCGTGTTTGAAAATACGGCAATTGGCAAACAAACCAGCATCATCAGTGATGAAAACGGCTCAAAACTCATCATTATCTCCGGCGCAAAAAGCCCGGTTGTTAAAGTTGACCAGCTGCGGGGTAAAGAACAGGCCCCCGAAACCGTTGAAGTTGAACTGGGCACGCTGATTGATGTTAAAGGCATGAAAGCCATGGGCAACCGCCTTACCCAGCAATTGGTGAAAAAGGTGGAGTTGTTAGCCACCGTTGAGGAAGAAGAAGCACCGGAAGCTAAAGTTGATGATGCGGAAGGAGACGAGACCGAAGCCTTAGAAACAGATGAGGTTACCATTGATGAAGCCGGTGCTATAGAAACCGAAGAAGTCGCTGTAGAAAAGCCTGCTGCACCGGAAGTAAAAGCGCCGAAACCCAAAGCTGAACCCGTAAAACCGGTGGCTGAAAAGCCAGTGGAACCACCTACCAAAGCGGAGGAACCTGTTAAAGAAGAACCGGGAGAGCCAGCCAAAGAAGAAGCAGCGCCGGCTCCGCATAAAAAAGTAGATTTTGAGATCACCAATCCGGATGATATCGAGATAGACGATAAGGGCCAGTTGGGGTTGTTTTGAGATAGATAAATCAACGCTGGTTTGATTTAAGAATTGGATATCATGTCGTATGCCCCATAGGGGCTACCGCTTTGTAGCACGTTATTCAAACGTTATTTTTGCCGCGTCAGCGGCTACCCAATTCGCGAAGGGTAGCCACTGACGTGGCAAATTATCCTTGTATTTGGTTTCTACAAAGCGGTAGTCCGCCACGAGGCGGAGCAAAGATTTTTCTTATCTTGAATTCATATTAAATTAAGGGTTGAACAGAGGGCGTTATTCGCCATCTCATTCAACCCTTATTTCTTTTTCTTCAATTGCAGGCGGTATTTCCGTAATTTCTGGTGCATGTAGCCCCTTCGTTTAAGCGCATCCGCAAGCGAGGCCTCATCCGCATAACCCTCATCAAATATTTTGGGTACGGCGATGCGCTGCGAACTGTAAATGCCCGAATGTCCGCTAAAAAAGTAAGCCGTAAAACAGGCGACTGCAAATAACAAAACATATTCGCCGCCAAACAGTTCAACCCCCATAAAGGTGCAGGCCAGGGGTGTATTGGTGGCCCCGGCAAATATCGCTATAAAACCCAAAGCAGCAAACAAACCCACCGGGGCATTCAATAAACCGGCAAGCGTATTGCCTAAGGTAGCGCCTATGTAAAACAGCGGGGTCACCTCGCCGCCTTTAAAACCGGTGCCCAGGGTAACGGTGGTATAGACGGTTTTCCAGAGCCAGCTCCAGGTATCGGCACCGTGGGCATTAAATGCTGAGGGTATAGTTACCGCGCCGGGATGTTCTGCATCAACCCCTAAACTTAAATAATCGGGTTTGTCGATAAGTAATGTTAGGCCGATGATCACCAGGCCGCCCACAACCGGGATCATCCATTTATATTTAAAAAGCTTAAGGCATACGTTTTTAATTTCGTTTACCATGCCTGCAAACAAGAAACTGGCCAAACCAAAAGCAGCAGAAGCCACAATTACTTTGCCCAGCAACAGCAGATCAAAATGCAGGTAATTATTTAGCGCATTGGTAGCATGCGTAAAAGCAGCAATATGGTATTGTACATGCGTAACGTGCCAGGCGCCAACCGTAATATCGGCCACTACTGCGGCTATTAATGCTGGCAAAAGGGCATCATACTGGATCCTGCCGATGGTTAAAACCTCCATGGCAAACACCGCCCCGGTTAATGGCGTACCAAATACCGCCCCGAAGCCCGCCGCAATGCCTGCTATAAGCACCATGCGCATATCCTTCCCCTTCAGCTTAAACCAGCCGCCAAACATGGCCGCTATACTGCCCCCAATTTGTACCGCAGTCCCCTCGCGACCGGCAGAGCCGCCAAACAGGTGGGTAATAATGGTAGTGCCTAAAATAATGGGCGCCATTTGTTTGGGCACGCCGCCGCCTTCCTCGTGGATCTGTTCGGTAATGAGGTTATTGCCTTTTTCGGACGATTTGCCTACCGACTGGTAAATAAAATGGATGAGCACCCCCGCCACCGGCAGCAAATAGAGCAGCCAGGGATGACTGAACCTGAAATGGATAGCCTCGCTTAACAACCACAGGAAAAACGCCACCACGCTGCCAATTGCAATGGCAATGGGCACTACAAGGACGGTCCACCGGATAAGGTGTTTAAATATAGCAAAGTGTTCTTTTAGGGGGATGGGATTGTTTTCAGTCATGTTTGATGCAGAAAGCTGGGGTACCCGGCCGGTGTATTTTTGAATGATTTTGTATGATATGAATTTTTCACCTGCAAAATAATAAAATCAGCAGCAATATTTGGTGTTGATTGTTTTATTGTTGGATTGTGTGATCGTTGTATCGCTGTATTGTTGTGTGGTGTGATACAGCGATACAGGGCGATACAAGAAACAACCCCACCCGTCATACTCACCTCCCGTCATCCCGACGTAAGTCGGGATCTCACATGCCAGGCCGCTGATAGGTGCACCAACATGTATTGGCGTGCGACCTGTCATGAGGCAACCTATCAACTGGCTACCTATCCATGGGGTGCTGAAACAAGTTCAGCATGACACTCTTATTATTTATTTTGATGTATTACTGTATCGCGCTGTATCGTTCTATCACGCAATACAACAAAATAGCGTTACAGCAATCCAATATTAACTATTAAATCACTAATTTGTGATGCCAAAAATGAACTATGGACCGCTTACTTGATGTGCTCTTAACCATTGTGCATTGCCTCATCATCGGGTTTAACCTGTTTGGCTGGGTGTGGAAGCCGTTGCGCAGGGCGCACCTTATTTGTATTGGCATTACTGCCGCCTGCTGGTTTATCCTGGGTATTTGGTATGGCATAGGCTATTGCCCCGTTACCGACTGGCAATGGCACATTAAAGAACAGCTGGGCGAGCATAATTTGCCGGCTTCATTTATCACTTATTATGCCGATAAGATCAGCGGCAGGCAAATAGATGAAACGCTGATCAGTAATGTTACGGCAGCAAGCTTTTTTGTGGCTGCGGGTATTTCTGTTTATGTAAATTTCTTCAGGAAAAATAAAAAATGAGAAGCTTAAAAATTGTATTGATCACCGGTTTATTGTTGCAGGCGCATTTCAGGGTGATAGGACAGCACTTGCCCTTATGGAACAATTCGACCCAAAAAACAAATACGGGCGACTGGCTTATCAGCAAACCGGCGGTAAAGGCGCAGGTGTTTACCAACAACAACGGTCGCGAGATCATCCTGTATAATGGCCTGCTGAAACGGGTTTTCAGGATAAGGCCCAATGTGGCTTGTATTGATTATGAGAATTTGAGCAATGGCAGGCAACTACTGCGCTCAGTTAAGGCAGAAGCCCGATTAACCATTAACGGGAAGGATTACAACATCGGCGGGCTGTACGGGCAAAAGGAAAACGCCTATATCCTGCCTTCGGGATTAGATAAACTGACCGCCGGGGCCAATGATTTTCAGTTGCTTGATTATGCCGTTACATCCATCCAACCATACCTTAACTGGAAAACCAGGTTCTGGATCCCGGACGTGCCAAAAGCATCGGGCAAAATGATCTCGTTCAGGTACAAAGCCAATGCGCCCGAACTTGCCGGGCTGGAAGTAAAGGTGAATTATGAGTTGTATGACGGGATCCCGCTGATTGAAAAATCGCTGAGCATCGAAATCAAAGGCGGCAGGGTTTTTAAGATCAACCGCGTAGTGAACGAGATCTTGGGGATGGTGGAAGAGGAAAGCGCAGTAGTGGGTAAGCCCGAAGACATGAAAAAGAACCAGGGCATTTACTTTGAAACCAATTATGCCTTTAACAATGCCATGCGCTATGCCCTAAGCGACCAGGTTACCCACTGGAAGGTGGACACTGCCTATACCTCGCAGGTAAATTACGATCTGCAAACACCCTGCCTGCTGGAGATCTACCCCGAGCAGGGCCCTGGTATAGAATTACAACCGGGCGGGACATTTAACTCAGTCCGCACCAATGAATTGCTGATGGATAGTTACGACAAGGAAAGGCGTGGGCTTATGGTCCGGAAAATGTATCGTGTTATTGCTCCCTGGACGACCGCCAATCCCATTTTTATGCATTTGGTAAGCAAAAATGATGAGGATGTGCGCAGGGCGGTTGACCAGTGCGCGGCAACCGGCTACGAGGCGGTTATACTGAGTTTTGGCAGCCATTTAAACATGGAGGATACCAGCGCGGCGAATTTAAAAAGATGGAAGCAACTGGCTGACTATGCCCATAGCAAGCGCATCCGAATAGGGGGGTATGATTTGTTTAGTTCGAGGAGGATTAGTGATGCCGATGATGTGATCGATCCAAAAACCGGTAAACCTGGGGGTGCGCTGTTTGGCAATGCGCCATGTTTCGGCAGCAAATGGGGGCTAGCTTTCAGGGATAAGATCAAAAAGTTTTTTACCGGAACTGATTTTGATATTTGGGAGAATGACGGCCCGTATCCCGGCGATCTGTGCGCTTCTACCACGCATCCCGGTCATAAAGGGCTGGATGATTCGCAATGGCAGCAAATGGAGATCCAAAAGGAGCTTTACCACTGGCTGAATCTGCGGGGCGTTTATATCAATGCACCAGATTGGTATTTTTTAGATGGCACCAATAAAATAGCGATCGGCTACCGCGAGGTGAACTTTTCGCTGCCGCGGGAGGATCAGAAGATCCTGAACCGGCAGAATATTTACGATGGCACCTGGGAAAAAACACCCTCGATGGGTTGGGGCTTTGTGCCACTTACCCGTTACCAGGGCGGAGGTCCCGAAGCGGTACTGGAGCCATTAAGCGAACACCTGGATGATTATAAGTCCCTGATGATGGAATACTACGGATCGGGCGTGCAGGCCTGTTACCGCGGCCCAAGGCTTTACGATACGGAACAAACCAAACAAACGGTAATAGGGGTGATCAACTGGTACAAAAAGTACCGGGAGATCCTGAATGCAGAAATCATCCACCTCCGCCGTGCCGACGGACGTGATTGGGACGGCATATTGCACGTCAATCCTCAACTTAAAATAAAGGGATTGGTGATGCTGTATAATCCGACCAATAAGGTCATCAGCAGGCATATTCAATTACCACTTTATTATACAGGTTTAAAGCTGAGCGCAAGCATCCGCCAAATGGAAGGCCCGGCAAAAGGATACCGGTTGAACAGGGATTATAGTGTTGATATAGAATGCACTATCCCGGCCAATGGGTATACCTGGTTAACGATAGAATAGGCGTGAAGTAAATTTCAAGGTTTTACACGTGCTGCAGAATAAAATCAGCATCTACTTTTAATTCGGTGTACACTGCTTTTAGGAAATCTACATCGGGCTTTTGTTTGCCGTTCAAAATCATCGAGAGCTTTGCATCACTGATTTTTAGCTTTTTTGCAAGGCTTTTTTGTTTTAAGCGCATTTCGTACATCTTCATCTCAATCATCCCGGTAAGCGTTTTAGGCGCTTCAACTATATATTTTTGCTGTTCGTATTGCTGTGCAGCAAGTGCCAGTTGCCTTATTTCTTCCAGCTCTTCTTTCGAAACATTATTGCTTCCTTTTGCCATCAGGCCATCAATTTTAGCCATTACTGTAGTGTAATCGCTATCATCATTAATCACTTTATTATGTTCCATAATAATAACTGGCTCCTTAAACCTGTGAACAATCTTTTAATTTATCATATGCCGCATGGGTGCCAATAAAACGTACATAAACCGTTCTGACATCAAAAAATATCATTGCAACCAGCCTGAATGTATTTCCTCTTATATTAAAAACATATCTATCATTCCCCACTGCATCAACTGTGTTAAACATTTTCTTTACATCATAGTAATTTGACCAATCGGCCATCAGAACTAATCGGTACAAGTTATTTAACGCATCTTCTGCATCCGCGTGAGCCTCAAAATAAGAACGAAGCGTGCCATAACTGATCACAATCATAGGGAGTAAAGTTTGACAAATATAAAATTTAGATTTGTTAAAAACAATTTAGATTTTCTAAAAAAATGATATTGCATAAAACAGGTATACCGTTTAACAGGTATAGTGTAATCAGGGTTCATAAAGTAATCGGGTTTAAATTCTTAGTTCTGCATTAACCCCTTTTATCTATGAATAGCTTAGCCCCTTATAGGTGTTTGCACAGGTGTAGTTGGCGTTGTTGCCGCCGTAGTCTGCTTGTTTTCAGTCGCTTTTAACGTTGCGTATACACCCGAACTAACGCCCAGCAAAATCAGGTTATTGGCAGAAATAACGGGGATAACATGATCAGGGTTAAAATGGCCGCTTAGGTTGATCAGTACATTGATGATAAACCAAAGGCCAAAAACAAGGTTGAACACTACCGTTTGAAAACGGTGAACATTCACCCCGTTTTTATCCGATAAAATATCCAGGAAGAAATTATCGCCCGGCATATTTTGTGCAAGCCCTGTTATATTAGGATTGGTTTGATCGCTTACATCAATTAAAGTCGCGCCAATCGTAGTGGCAGAGCTAATACCAAGCAGGTAAAGTGTGGACGCATCGAATGTGGGCGCAGTTCCTTTTGAAATAATAATGATGCTGATGAAGGACGTAAGTACGATGACCGTCCACCAGGCTAATTGTACCCGCGAAAAACTGTAAGGGCGGGGCAAAGCGGTGCCATTATCGCGCAGCATAAAATAATAACGGTCGAAAATAAAAACTAAAGCAAACAGGACAATAAATGTTGCCCAAAAGATTAAATAGTTCATACGTTGTGATTTTAAAGAAAGGTTAAAGACGCTGCCTACTCTTTGTTCCGTTTTCGGCTTCCCGGGTATTATAGGTTTGTTTTCTGATTATAAGCCTTTTAACTTGTTTTAAGTATAAAGCTACAAAAAATATAATGGCTAATGCAATTGTCTTTTTAAGAAAATTTTGCGTTTGTTTTGGGAGGATAAGCGCCGGTATGCCTATATTTAAAGCGTTTATAAAGGCAATGCCCTTTAATTAATACGAACTGATGCTCATGAAAAAACTATTCTGCTCTTTCTTCGCTATAACATTGCTGATCAACATCTGTTCCGCGCAAAAAGCCAAACATACTTTTGCTTTGGGCGATTCTACCTTTTTGCTGGATGGGAAGCCCTTGCAGCTCATTTCAGGCGAAATGCATTGCACCCGGATCCCGCGTGCTTACTGGCGCGCCCGCATGAAAATGGCCAAAGCAATGGGTTTGAATACCATTGGTACCTATGTTTTCTGGAATGCCGAGGAGCCCGAGGAAGGTAAGTTTGATTTTACCGGCAATAACGATATCGCCGAGTTTGTACGCATTGCCAAAGAAGAAGGCCTGTGGGTAGTATTGCGCCCAAGCCCTTATGCCTGTGCCGAATGGGAATTTGGCGGCTATCCCTGGTGGTTGCTGAAAGATAAAACGTTAAAAGTGCGCAGTAAGGATCCTAAGTTTTTAAAGTATTACCATGATTATATTATGCAGTTGGGCAAACAACTTTCGCCCTTGCTGGTAACCAATGGCGGTAATATTTTAATGGTGCAGATAGAAAATGAATACGGTTCGTACAGTGACGATAAGGATTATTTGGACATCAACCGCAAAATCTTCAAGGAAGGCGGCTTTACCGGCCTGCTGTTTACCTGCGACGGCCCTTCACAAATGCCGAGGGGCTATTTGCCCGGTTACTTACCCGCCGTTAACGGCGAGGATAACCCTAAGGCTGTTAAAACACTCATTAACAAATACCATAATGGCAAAGGCCCATATTATATTGCCGAATGGTACCCGGGTTGGTTTGACAGCTGGGGCAGTGCGCATAACGGCAGCAATGCCAATGAAGATGCCGGGAAGCTGGATACGGTTTTATCGGCAGGAATCTCTATTAACTTGTATATGTTCCACGGCGGTACTACCAGGGGTTTTATGAACGGCGCCAATATGAGCAGGACGGATCCTTATTCGCCCCAAACTTCCAGCTACGACTATGATGCCCCGGTTGATGAAGCCGGAAACGCTACGGCTAAGTTTTATAAGTTCAGGTCGGTGATTGAAAAACATTTACCTTCGGGTGTGAAATTGCCGCCGGTTCCTAAAAAAATCAAGACTATCGCTATTAGTAATATTGGATTGAACGATCGATCGGCCTTATTTAATAACCTTGGCAAACCTGTAATTGCTGAACACCCTTTATGTTTCGAAGATTTAAACCAGGGATACGGGTTTGTATTGTATCGTACTACTTTAAAAAATGCAGTCAATGGTCTGCTGAAAATTAAGCAGTTGCGCGATTATGCTACCATCTACCTTAACGGTAAACGGGTAAGTGTTTTAGACAGACGGTTGAGGCAGGATTCCGTGCAGATCGCCAGCACCGAACCCAATACGATTTTGGATATTCTGGTGGAGAACAATGGCCGTATCAACTATGGCCCGTATTTAACCGATAATCGCCAGGGTATTACCGAAAAAGTAACTTTAAATAATGACGAATTAACCGGCTGGAAGATGTATAAATTCCCCTTCGGCACAACAGCCGGGTTTAAATACGCTGCCAATAAGGATACTAATGAATTGCAGCCAGCCTTATACAAAGGCTCGTTCACCCTTACAAAAACCGGCGATACCTTTTTGGATCTGCATGGCTTCGGCAAAGGCTTTGTGTTTTTAAACGGGCATAACCTGGGCAAATACTGGAACATCGGCCCGCAGCAAACTTTGTATATCCCGGCATCATGGCTTAAAAAGGGACTTAATCAGCTGGTTGTTTTTGATCAGTTAAAAGGTGGTCATAAAACCATCAATGCCTTAGATCATCCCGTTTTAAATGAGGTGGTGAAAGAGTAGTCCGAAAGTCAGTAATCCCGATAGCTATCGGGACGGGAAGTTCGAAAGAATCTGCAATTGTCGTTTTAGGAAAAAGTAATGATAGATTTTAGACTAAATAGGGATTGTTCAGGTTTTATGACCCATGGAATTGCCACATTATTTTGTCTTTTTGGCTTAGTATTAATTAATAGTTGTGGGCATGGGCAAAATTTAGTTCCAGCGGATAATATCGATTCGATTCAAGTTATTAACCATTTGATAGGCAAAGAAACTACTATAAGAAATATAACAGCACCAGATAAAATAGCCGGTATAGTTAGAGAATTAAATTCAGCCACAAGTGAGCTTGCTTATTTCAAAGCATTGGTTAGTCTGAAAATATTTTACAAAGGCGGTAAGGATCGCATAATATCTTGTAACGGCAACTATGTTAATATTGAGGGGCGAACTTATAGCACAAACAGGAAAATTGATTTGTTAGTAAATTGAATATTGTAAATCAACCTCAATAAATAACTCAGTTATTTTTATATTTTTGGGATAGGCATAAACAGCAAAATAAGGAATAATGTATTTCCAAAACTATTACTATATCATCATAGGGCTGCAGATATTTTGCGGCATTCACAGTTACCGCAGGGGGACTTTGAACCGGTGGATATTTTTGATAGCTTTTTTGCCCCTCATTGGAAGTTTATATTATTTGTTCAGCGAGGTGTTGTCAAACAAAAGCTCTTTCCGCGCGATTAACAAACCCGCCATTGATATCGGCGCTACAATAAACCCCGGTGGCCGGATCAAAAAACTGGAAGAAGAACTTCAATTCACCAATACCTTCGCCAATAAAGTAAAACTGGCGGATGCGTACCTTGCAGCCGGGCAAACGGACAAGGCAATCGACCTTTACAGATCAAGCCTTACCGGTGCATTTGACGAGAATGAGCATGTAATGGCGCAATTGATCATCGCCTATTATGCGCAGCAGCGCTATGAGGAGGTGATTCCCCTGGCGAAGAAATTATACAAGCTGCCGCAATTCGCCCGGTCGAAAGCGCACCTGCTGTACGCCCAATCGCTGGAAAACTTAGGGAAAATAGATGAGGCCGAAGCCGAATTTAAAGCGATGAAAGGCCGCTACTCCTATTTTGAACAGCGTTATGAATACGGGCTGTTTTTAATGCGGCAGGAGCGGGATGATGATGCCCGGCAGATTTTTACCGATATACTTGCCGAAGAACCGCATTTGGGTTCGGTAGAAAAAAAGAGTAACCGGGTTTGGCTGAGCAAAGCAAAAGAAGAATTGCGAAAAATAACGCCAACACAAAAGGCTGTTTAAACTTTTCCCGGGGTAAATTTCAGTTTGGTAGTGTAAGCTAAAACTCCGGTTTTGTATCGCAGCATAAATCATTTGCCAACTCCTTGATTTTTTCGCCAGCTTTAGTTTACATTTTTGTACCTGCGAAGATGCCATTCATATAATATTCAAATAAACAAAAAAAGGCGCTTCATAGCGCCTTTGAATAAGTTTTGACAATACTATTATCCGAGGATTAAGATCAGCAATAAAATGATGATGATGATAGCACCCACTGAAAGGTATACACCGCCGCCCATTGCTCTTGCTTCGCGTTTATCGGCCTTAAGTTCGGTACGTAATTCTTTACGGTCCTCTCTTGAAAGCTGCGATTTGTCCATCGCTTTAATTTCAGCAACACGGGCATTAATTTCTTGAATACGGGCCTGTTTTTGTTCAGTCGTCATAGCGGCAATAGCCTCTTTGCTCAAATTGTTATCGGTAAGTGTTGCCGCCTGGCTTGAGAAAGCAGCTAACATTAATACAAAGGTTGCTGCGATTAGGTAAATTTTCTTTTTCATGGTTTAATTTAAAAATTCAATTGTTATGGTTGCTTATAATAAAATAAGTTTAAAAAAGTAAAAATGTTTTAATAAACTAAAATTAATATCACGGGCGGATTGTTTATATGCTTATAAAATAAGCCGCTTCAAAAACATGCCCGGGTTTTAAGTGCTGTATATTTTCTTTCTGGCTGATATCTACATGTTTGCCAACGGAGTCAGCACAGCCCAGCCAGGGTTCAATGCATACAAAATCGCCCGGTTTTTTGGCCCAGATACCCAGGTAATTAAAATAGGGAAATTCTACAGAAACTGATTCATTGTGTTTGTCGCTTTTGATACTGATTTCACGCGATGTAAGGTCCTTAAAAACTAATGCATCTTGTTCAAACAGGTCCCTGGTTAAATAAATCCTGTTTCCGGGTGCGGGTACAGGGTTAGTTTCACCGGTAAAAAAGCCCTCGGGCGATAACCGGTGCGCAGTTAATTTTTGTTCGGTTTCAAACTCCAGGTAATAGTCTTCATAGTTTTCGCCGGGGTTAAAGGGCACTTTGAAAGCGGGGTGGCCTCCAACCGAAAAAAAGATGTCTTTTTTATCATGGCTGATCAGCTTATAAGTTATCCGGAGGGCGTTTTCTATCAGCGTATATAAAACCTGGAAATCAAATTTGTAGGGGTACAAATGGATCGTTTTTTCGGAACTGGGGAGTGAGAATACAGCATGTTCCTCGTCGCTTTCAAGCAAAATAAATTCCAGGTTGCGTACAAAACCATGGCGCTCCATTTTAAATATAGCCCCGTCTACCAATAATTCATTATTGATGAGACCGCCAACTACCGGGAAGAGATTTGGCGCATGCCGCCCCCAAATCGCCGGATCAGCCTGCCATAAGTGTTCATTTTGTGTTTTTTTGTTGATGATAGAAGTTAGCTCCGCCCCGATCGCGCTGATCGTTACCTTTAGGAATTCATTTTCAAGTATGGCCATTGGTGATATTTGTTTTGAAAAAACGGTCTAAATTATGAATTTGTTTTTAATCGGGATGAATCAATAAATTGCCTTTAAAACTAATATGCCGGTAACCACTTCGGTTGTATGCTTTTAAGCTTTTGGCGGCGAAAGTCACATTTCATTTTAGTACTTTTGTTTTGTGGCCGCCCGGAAAAAAACAACTACTTCAGCCAAACGTAAAAACAATGCCGGCAAAAAGCCAGGGGTGGCAAAATGGAAAGCGGTTGCGGCTTTATTTATTTTGTTATTGCTTTTATCCCCCCTTTATTACGGCTACGTTTTTAAAACCGGCTCGGCTGCGTGGCGGTGGTTTAAAGACCTTGGC
>NZ_CAIWNH010000027.1 GCF_903913935.1 uncultured Mucilaginibacter sp. | reverse complement strand
TTTTTTTAGTAAAAATAAAACCTTTGTCGGCACTTGGCTTTTAACACTACTTTTTTAGATTGTTTCTAAATAACCAAATACCCTTCAAATAGCCAAATCCATTTATATCTTTTGGTATTTAATAAATACTTTTGCCGAATAAATCTGAACTATAATGAGCGAATTTAAACAAACCTTTAACTCATCGTTGGGGAAGAAGCTGATCATGGCTTTAACGGGCTTGTTTTTGTGTACTTTTTTGATTGTACACCTTGGCGGTAACCTGTTGTTATTTAAAAACGATAATGGTTTTGGCTTTAACGTATATGCCAACTTCCTTACCCATTTCCCACCAATTGAAGTTATTGCTTACCTGCTTTACGCAACCATACTGGTGCATGCCATTTATGCCCTGGTTTTAACCATTAAAAACCGCAAAGCAAGGCCGGTGCGCTATGCCGAAGTGAGCAGTAAAAATGCCGATTGGTCGTCAAAAAACATGGGGCTGTTGGGTTCCATCCTGTTTTTGTTCATTGTGATCCACATGAGCGATTTTTGGTACAACTACAAATACAGCGGCAAAGTTGGGTTTATTGAATACAAAACTAACCTGGCAACAGACGAAACAACTGCGGTTCCTTATAACCCGACATCACCAACCTTCGAAAAATCGGTTACTACTGAAAATAATTTCGAGATAGTGAGGGTAAAAGACCTGCATGCACGTGTGGCAAGCAGTTTCAGCAATTTGATCTACGTGATATTTTATGTGATTGCGATGGGCACCTTATCGTTTCACCTGAAACATGGATTTCAAAGTGCATTCCGCACACTGGGATGGGTACATCGCAAGTACACGCCAATTGTCTCTTTTATCGGGACCTGGCTGTTTGCAGTAATTATCCCCTTAGGTTTTGCGGCAATGCCGGTTTATTATTATTTCACCAGATAACAAGATATTTTATTTACGACACACGGTTTCGGGATGATGAATTCAGCAATCCAAAATCGTAACTCGTAATTCTAAAATCGTAAATACTGAAAAAATGAGTTTATTAAATGCTAAAATTCCTGAAGGTCCATTAGCCGAAAAATGGAGCAAGCATAAATTTAACTTAAAACTGGTTAACCCGGCCAACAAACGCAAATACGATGTAATTGTGGTAGGTACAGGGCTTGCCGGTGGCGCAGCAGCTGCATCGCTGGCCGAACTGGGCTATAATGTTAAAGCATTTTGTTTCCAGGACAGTCCGCGCCGTGCGCACTCTATTGCTGCGCAGGGTGGTATCAATGCTGCCAAAAATTACCAGAACGATGGCGACAGCGTTTACCGCCTGTTTTATGATACCATTAAGGGCGGCGATTACCGCGCCCGTGAAGGCAATGTTTATCGTTTAGCTGAAGTATCTGTAAACATCATCGACCAGTGCGTGGCACAGGGCGTACCATTTGCACGCGAATACGGCGGCTTGCTGGATAACCGCTCATTTGGTGGTTCGCAGGTATCGCGTACGTTTTATGCCAGGGGCCAAACCGGGCAGCAGTTATTGCTGGGTGCCTATTCAGCCTTAAACCGCCAGATCCATTTGGGTAAGGTAAAAATGTACACCCGTACCGAAATGCTGGATGTTGTTTTGGTTGACGGGCAGGCAAAAGGTATTGTTACACGTAATTTAATAAACGGAAGCATCGACACCCATTCGGCACATGCAGTATTGCTATGCACCGGTGGTTATGGCAACGTATTTTATTTGTCGACCAATGCCATGGGTTCAAATGTTACGGCAGCCTGGAGGGCACACAAACGCGGCGCGTTTTTTGCCAATCCATGTTTCACCCAAATTCACCCCACTTGTATCCCGGTAACGGGCGACCACCAGTCGAAATTAACGCTGATGTCAGAGTCCCTGCGTAATGATGGACGGGTTTGGGCGCCAAAAACCACCGCCGTTGCCGAGCAGTTGCGTAAAGGTGCTATAAAAGCCAGCGAGGTGAAGGAAGATGACCGCGATTACTTCCTGGAAAGAAAATATCCATCCTTCGGTAACCTTGTACCACGCGATGTGGCCTCAAGGAATGCCAAAGAAGTGGTGGACGAAAAACGTGGCGTAGGCGGTTCAGGGGTAGCAGTATTCCTCGACTTTGCCGAGTCAATACAACGGCTCGGTAAGGATGCCGTAGCTGCAAAATATGGTAACCTGTTCGACATGTATTACCAGATCACGAACGAGGACCCCTACACACAGCCAATGCGGATTTACCCGGCAGTTCACTATACCATGGGTGGCTTATGGGTTGATTATAACCTGAGCACTACTGTACCTGGTTTATATGCTTTAGGCGAATGTAATTTTAGCGATCACGGCGCGAACCGCCTGGGCGCTTCTGCATTGATGCAGGGCTTAGCAGATGGTTATTTTGTGATCCCTTATACTTTAGGTGATTATTTGGCTACAATCGGTCCAAAACCAGTGGATACCAAACACCCTGCTTTCGAAAAAACGAAACAGGAAGTGATTGAACGGATCAACAAACTTTTGGCTTTAAAAGGTAATAAAACCGTCGACGAATATCACCGCGCGCTGGGTCACATCATGTGGGAGTATTGCGGAATGGCGCGTACGGCAGAAGGCCTGACCAAAGCAAAGGGAATGATCCATGAACTCAGAGCCGATTTCTGGAAGAATGCTATTGTTTTAGGCGACAATGAAGAAGTAAACACCGCCCTCGAAAAAGCAGGCCGCGTGGCCGATTTCCTCGAACTTGGCGAATTGATGGTTGACGATGCTTTAATGCGGCGTGAATCATGCGGCGGTCACTTCCGACTGGAATCGCAAACACCGGAAGGTGAGGCCCTGCGGGATGATGATAATTTTACTTTTGTTGCCGCATGGGAATATAAAGGCGATAACCAACCTGAAGTATTAAATAAAGAAATACTGGACTTTGAATTCGTCCATTTAACACAACGTAGTTATAAATAAAGTCTTAAGTCTAAAGTCCTGAGTCATTAGTCGACTCAAGACTTAAGACTCAAGACTCAAGACTTAAAAACATGAGTGCAGGAAATATGAATTTAACGCTGAAGATCTGGAGGCAGAAAAATGCCGACACCAAAGGCGCGTTTGTAACTTATAAAGCCGAAGGCATTTCGCCGGATATGTCGTTCCTTGAAATGCTGGATGTGGTGAATGAAGGCCTGATCCATAAAGGGGAAGAACCTATTAATTTTGACCATGACTGCCGCGAAGGGATCTGCGGAATGTGCTCGCTGTACATCAACGGGCGCCCGCATGGGCCTAAAGGCGCTATAACCACCTGCCAGCTGCATATGCGCAGTTTTCATGATGGCGAGATCATTGTGATTGAACCATGGCGCGCTGCTGCTTTCCCGGTAATTAAAGATTTGGCCGTTGACCGTTCTTCGTTCGACAGGATCCAGCAAGCCGGTGGCTTTGTTTCGGTTAATACCGGTGTTACCATCGATGCCAATGCCACACCAATTCCAAAAGTAATTGCTGATGAAGCCTTTAACTCTGCTACCTGTATTGGTTGCGGCGCCTGCGTTGCAGCTTGTAAAAATGCCTCGGCCATGTTGTTTGTTTCAGCTAAGGTAACCCAGTTGGCGATGTTGCCGCAAGGTCAGCCTGAGCGCTGGAGCCGCGTACAGGCGATGGTAGCCCAAATGGATGCCGAAGGTTTTGGTAATTGTACCAACACCGGCGCTTGCGAAGCGGAGTGCCCTAAAGAGATCAAAATGACCAATATCAGCAAAATGAACAACGACTATTTCAGCGCGAAACTTTTCCGCGAAGAAGGAGTTCATGAACACGCCACCTCTGGCGAATAAAATATCACATTGTTTAATCTGTAAAAGGCATGGGGAGTAATTCTCAAGCCTTTTTTTGTGCCTCACCCAACCCTCTCCAGGGGAGAGGGCTTTAAAAAACAAATTCCTAATAAAAGCTCTTCCAAAACCGCGTCACATCCTCCTCAGTCCCCACAAATGCCCCCGCTGCGGCAGTCTTTAACCCAGCCATCGCCGCAGCAAACTCGCCGGCTTGTTGTATCCCGGCCCCTTTGTTCCTTTGGTACAAATAACCAGCCATATAGGTATCACCGCAGCCTGTGGCATCAATGACGGTTTCAGGCTGATATGCAGGAATATTGTAAAACACCCCGTCAGTATAAATTACCGAACCGTTGCTGCCATTGGTAATGATCACTTCTTTTACGCAGCATCCGGCAACCAATTTAGCACCTTCCTCCACAGTTTCACAGCCGGTTAATGCTTTCAGTTCGGCTACATCGGCTTTTAAAATATCAACGTATTGCAGCGCTTCAATGTTTTGCGGCCAGCCCGTTGCGTTTACCTTAAAATCAACAACCTCGCGCAGGTACCCCTGTACATCGAGGCTGATCTTCCCTTTTTTAGCCAATTCCCTGATCAGTTACAACGAAATATCGTCGGCCATCAAAGGGCCCAGGTGGAAAATT
>NZ_CAIWNH010000026.1 GCF_903913935.1 uncultured Mucilaginibacter sp. | reverse complement strand
CCCCTGTTTGCAATTATCATTTGCAGTGCTTTTTTTGCCGATGCTCAAAACGCCGTAACCCGTTCTGCCATCACTTTTAAAATTAAAAACCTGGGCATTTATACCGATGGCACCCTGGGTGGTTTGCAAGCCGATATCCATTTTAATCCGGCCGATCTTTCTTCAAGTACTATAAAAGCAACGATTGATGTTAATACGCTAAACAGCGATAATGAAAGCAGGGACGAACATGTAAAAAGTGCCGACTTTTTTGATGTGGCGCATTACCCAACCATCACCCTAATGTCGGTTGCAATTAAACATAAAAGCGGCAATAACTATAGAGGGCAGTTTAACCTCACCATTAAGGATAAAACCAAACTAATAGATATCCCATTTACCTGTGTGGATAAAGGCAGTACTTTAGCTTTTAATGGCGCCTTCAAACTAAACCGCCAGGATTACGGTATAGGCAGCAGCAGTATGATCCTGTCGGACGAAGTGACCGTTGGTATTGATGTAGAAATTACCAAGCAAAAACCTGAGGCTTCACGTTAGTAGTTTTGGGCGGGGTCAATAAGAAAGCTGTTGATGCCCCCAAAAAACTAATCTGCAATTAACCAATCTGTAACAGCTAAACGTTAACTTTACAAGTATGAAATTCAGGATACTTGTATTGATCAACGCTGCCGCGGTGGCTGTCACCCTTTCAGCGGTAAATTATTATTTTCAACACAGCTGGTATTATGTGGGCATCACCTTTTTTGTTACCATTATTACCAGTTTTATAGTTTTCTATTACCTGATAGAAAAGTACGTTTATTCAAAAATTAAACTCATCTATAAACTCATCCATAATTTAAAACTTGGCCGCGACCTGCGCGATGCGCTTGGTGAGCAACTGAGTTCTGACCCGATAAACGATGTTGAAAAGGAAGTAAAGGAGTGGGCGAGGGAAAAGAAAATAGAAATTGATGAATTAAAAAGGCAGGAAAAATTCAGGAGGGATTTTCTTTCCAATATTTCGCACGAATTTAAAACACCGCTTTTTGCGATACAGGGTTATATTGAAGCATTACAGGATGATGAATTTGAAGACAAACAGCTGGCGCGCGATTTTTTGGCAAAGGCAGCAAAAAATGTCGACAGGTTGAGTTACCTGATTAAGGACCTTGACGAAATATCAAAACTTGAATCAGGCGAGATCCCGATTAACCTTACCAGGTTCAAGATAAATGACCTGATTAAGGAGGTTTTTGAGTCGATGGAAATAAAAGCCAAACAACATAACATTAAATTAATATTCAAACAAAAATATGATGAGCCCATACTGGTAAATGCCGACCGCGAAAAGATCCGCCAGGTGCTGGTAAACCTGATTGATAACTCATTTAAATACGGAAACGAGGAAGGAAACACGTCGGTTAGCCTCTTCGAATTGCACGATCAGGTGCTGGTTGAAGTAACGGATAACGGGATAGGAATTGAGGAAAAATACCTTCCCAGACTATTTGAGCGCTTTTTTAGGACAGATAGCAGTCGCTCAAGGCAGATAGGCGGCTCGGGTTTAGGGCTGGCGATAGTGAAGCACATTATTGAGGCCCATGAGCAAACTATTAATGTGAGAAGCACCGAAGGTTTGGGCTCCACTTTTGGCTTTACGCTGCAAAAATCCAAGCAGAGTTTACCTTTCCCTAACATACCTGTTCTAAAAACTTAACATTAACTTAACATTGCAACATTACCTTTGCGCAAATTCACTTAAAAAATGTCACTTAACAGTATTTTCCAGTACTTCACCCCGAAGGATAAAAAAGTATTTTTTCCATTGTTTGAGCAGGCAGCAAATAACGCTGTAGTAATGGCAACCATATTGGTTGAGGCTGTTAATACCACTAACCCTGCCACCCGCGAGGACCTGATAAGACAAATTGATAAGTTAGAAAACAAGGGTGATGAAATAACCCATCAACTGTACCTGGAGTTGGGCAAAAACTTTATTACGCCCTTTGATCGTGAAGATATACACCAATTGGCTTCGGCGATTGACGATGTTGCCGATAATATACAGGGCGCCGCAAACAGGATGAGCCTGTACCGGATTGATGATTTTAATGAGCATATTAAAAAGCTGTCTGACCTGATTTTGCAAGCGAGTATTGAGCTTGAAAAAGCCGTTCGTGAGTTAAAGGACCTGCGAAACAAACGCAATATTGCAGACTCATGCATCCGGATAAATAGCATTGAAAACCAGGCTGATCATGTTTTTGACCGCGCTGTCGCCGACCTGTTTTTGTACGAAACAGACGCTATCCGCCTGATCAAATATAAAGAGATCCTGTCTTCGCTGGAAACAGCTACCGATATGTGCGAAGATGCAGCAAATGTGATGGAATCTATTTTAGTTAAAAACGCATAAGCAATAAACGATGACCCCCATACTTATTGTTGTTATTTGCCTGGCCCTGTTGTTTGACTATACCAATGGCTTTCATGATGCGGCCAACTCGATAGCTACCATAGTTTCAACTAAGGTGCTTTCGCCTTTCCAGGCGGTGATGTGGGCCGCTGCTTTTAATTTTTTAGTTTACTTTTTTGTTAAAGACCATAAGGTAGCCAACACGATATCGAAAATTGTTAATACACATTTTGTAACTATGAATGTGATCCTGGCCGGATTGATTGCAGCCATTAGCTGGAATTTAATTACCTGGTGGTTTGGGATCCCATCAAGCTCATCACATACGTTAATCGGCGGCTTTGCAGGCGCTGGTATTACCAATGCGCTTTATATGGGTTCAAGTGCTTTAAGCGCCGTGAAAATGAGTTACGTTTTAACCATCCTTGCCTATATTGTATTGGCGCCGGTTATAGGATTGATCATCGCCTATATCGTAACCGTATTGATCCTGCATATCTGCAAAAAAGCCCGCCCCGCTACTGCTGAGCGTTGGTTTAAACGTCTGCAACTGGTTTCGTCTGCGGCATTAAGCTACGCGCATGGGGGCAATGACGCCCAAAAAGTAATGGGTATTCTTTACGTTGCGGTATTTACCGCCCACGTTATTAAACAGGGCGACCCGATGCCAAATTGGATCCCCCTGGCTTGTTATTCTGCCATAGCGCTTGGGACAATGAGTGGAGGCTGGAAGATCGTAAAAACAATGGGTTCAAGAATTACAAAGATAACACCGCTTGAAGGTGTAAGCGCTGAAACAGCGGGCGCGCTAACCCTGTTCTTTACGCAGTATTTTGGTATCCCTGTTTCAACCACACACACCATTACCGGATCAATCATTGGCGTTGGCTTAACCAAACGTTTATCGGCCGTACGATGGGGACTAACGCTCAATATTATTTGGGCCTGGGTGATCACTATTCCTGTCTCAGCAATTATTGCTGCCATCATGTTTGCCATTTTAAGAACATTTTTACCAGGGTAACTAACCCTTTTCGGGTGTGAAATTTTTTTGGCTGATAAAACTGATCAACCAAATCATTATCATTGCCTTTGGAAAAAATGATATTACCGCTACCTATGAAAACACTACTATTGCTTATTCCTGCCCTGTTTTTTTCGTCTGCTTTTTCTGGTAACACACAAACCAGCAATACTCCTGCGAAATACCAGTTGCAATTGCCCTCAACATCCGAGATCGGTAAAGGGCTGAAAGATGCCTTGCTTCAGGGCACTTCGAAAAGTACCGACCAACTTTCGGCAGTGAATGGTTTTTTTGGCAATGCGGCCATAAAGATCGTTTTTCCGCCGGAAGCGAAGAACGCCGAAAAAACACTCCGGGGGCTGGGCTTTAACAAGCTTTGTGATAATGTTATCCTATCGTTAAACCGCGCCGCCGAGGACGCCGCTAAACAGGCGAAACCGATATTTATCGGCGCGATCAAAAAAATGACACTGCAGGATGTTGACAAAATTCTGTTCGGTCCGCAGGATGCCGCAACCCAATATTTTAGGCAGGCTACTTCGGCGCAATTGGTTTTGGCTTTTAAACCCGTGATAAATGCCAGTCTGGCCAAAGTTGGCGCTGCAAAATACTACGGTGATGCCGCCGGAGAATACAATAAACTGCCTTTTGTAAAAAGGATTAATCCAGACCTTAGCGACTATGCCACGCAAAAAGCGATTGATGGTTTGTTTTACCAGATTGCGCTGGAAGAATTGAATATCCGGAAAAATATCGGGGCACGGTCAACCCCATTGTTACAAAAAGTATTTGCTTTTGCCGACAGCAAGAAGCATTAAAAAAATTAGTTGGCAAACCTGATCCGCAAATAAACCTGTTCAGGCCTCCCTGAAGAATTGCCGGTCCATATCGGCCCGTTTTTAATAAGGTCGGTTGCTTTTTTATCGGTGGCCGGGCTAATCCCTTTTATCACCTTAATGCCGGTGATGTTGCCATTTTTGTCCACCACAAAAGAAAGTCTTACGATCCCATTTTTTTGATCAGGTGAAACCGCATTTGTTTTTAAATATTTTTTGTATTCACTCCAACCATTCTTTGGGATAGCCTTTACTACGGCAGTATCCTCATCAGCTTCTTTATTCTGTGTGGTATACCCCGTAACCACCACTTCGCTCAAAGCACTGCTGCTTGGCTGTAAAGCGATGTTTTTAACCGAGTCCCGGTTATTGGCGCTCACCTGGCGTGTCTGGTAGCCCACTCCTGCAATAACCAGCTTGCTGCGGCTGCTGTCAGCTTTTAACTGAAATCGCCCTTCGGCATCCGTTTTGGTAACTTTATTTGTACCGGCAACTTTTACTGAGGCGCCCTGGATGGGCAGGCCGTCATCCTGTGCTATCACCCTGCCCTGAATGCTTTGATTTTTTAAAAGCTGGTTCATTGCCAGGCTGCCCGCAACCCCGCCACTGCTGGCAAGTTTGTTCAAATCGCCTTCCCTTGCGTTGTTATTGTGGATGGTTACCCCCGGCGCTTTACCCGGTAACTGTTGTACCGTTAGCTTTTTATCGGCAGCAGGCACCAGCGTACCTTTCCTCACAAATAATGAAG
The DNA here is from genome assembly GCF_903913935.1 of uncultured Mucilaginibacter sp. Taxonomy (GTDB): domain Bacteria; phylum Bacteroidota; class Bacteroidia; order Sphingobacteriales; family Sphingobacteriaceae; genus Mucilaginibacter. The sequence goes on along the minus strand of NZ_CAIWNH010000026.1, from coordinate 11,520 downwards.
TATCGACGCTCGGCTTTGCCTTGTATTGCATCACGATCATTTCGTCCACTGGTGTAGAATCGGCTGGAGCTACGTATCCTGAGCTGCTGTTGGGTGCCGGTTTGCTAACCGCCAATTCCCTCACTGCCGGTGGTTTTTCCTTTACAGCCTGGTCGGCAGCATTGGTCGGGGTCAATGTGCGGGCTGATTTTTTGGAGAGGCTTGCCGTTTTGTCTTTTTCCACGGGTTTTACGGGGATGGCAGCCGGAGGTTTTACAAGATCTGCCGGTGCGCCTGCTGGCTTTTGCAAAGCTAAATTAGTTGCCAGCACTTTTCTTTTATTTGAATTGCTGGTTGATTTATTATACCACCATAGACCGGCAGCGCAAAAAAGCAAAACAGATGCAGCAATACTTAAAAACCTGAATGGGATCACTCTTCCTTTTTTGGGTTCGATGCGGCTTTTTAACCGGGCTGATAATTCATCAAGTTGTTGTTGCTGATCCCCCTTTGCCGATCCATAGGCTTCCAGTGCGTCCATTAAAAACGGATCGTCCTGTGCCCGCCGTTCAAGCTGGTGCATAGCTTTAGCGTCAAGCTCCCCGTTCAGGTACTTCCTTATCAGCAATATGTCAGTTTCTCTTTTATGCACTATTCTTCTCCAGGCAAATTTTAAGGTTACGTTTCCCGTTCTGGATGTAACTTTTTACGTCATTTAAGCTAAAACCTGTGCTGTCAGCAATTTCCTTATAGCACTTCTCGCTAAAATAAAACAAGTTGATACTTTGTTTTTGATTCGCGGGCAGTTTATCCATACACAATTCCAGCGCTTTAAGGGCTGCTTCGCGGTTATCAGTATCAGGATGCAATTCAGGGGTAAATTCCATAAAATCATCCAAATTAACCATCTCCATCTTTTTGCCAGACCGGAGCTGCATTAAACAATAATTACGGCTCAATACGTAAAGCCAGCTGCGGAACTGTTTGATGTCGTGCTGTTTGGCTTTGCCTATTAACTCTTCAAAAATCCCCATCACAGCGTCTTTGGCCAGCTCCTCATCTTTTAAATATTTCAGGCAAACGCCGTAGATCAGAGGCATTTGTTTCTCAAACAATTGACCCAAAACCGAAAGGTCACTACTTTCGCGGTAACTTTTCAGCAGTTTGTTATCTTCTGCGTCCTGCGGGTTTTTTGGCCGGGTAAAAAATGTCATTTATGGGGCTACTAAATTAATCGTTTTTAATGGTTAACCGAAATGGAGCAGTGCGGTAAATTATCGGGAATTGCTATTTTCCCAATGTGAAACAGTTTTTCCACATATCGTTTTATGATAAATCATAAAACAGATTCATAATTAACCATAGATAAATTTATTCTCCTAAAACAATAACTAAGTGACAAATGTTGATGTTTTTGTACTATGGCATATTGTTTGCCTAATAATTTACAAGTACTTGAAATTGCATTTTTTAATATAAAAGCGTTAATTTTAGCAACTGAATAAACCTGCAAAGCAAAACCCTGATTAACCATGTGCAAACTTGTTGTTATTGATGATAACCCCACAGATCACTATATTATGCAAAGATTATTGCATAATAATTATAACTGTGAACAAGCCACGTATACCTATGATGGCCGCCTGGTTTTAGATTACCTGGAACAAAACAAAGAAACAGGCTCGTTGCCGGATTTAATTTTACTGGACCTTGATATGCCTGAGCTTACGGGCTGGGAATTTCTTGACGAACTGGAAACATTTAACAGTGGCGCAAAAAAAAGAGTACAGGTACATATCATGAGCTCGTCTATCCGGTCGGCGGATGTGTTTCATTCAAAAAAATACGCCTGCGTAAACTCGTTCATGACCAAACCTTTATCAAGGGACCTGGTGAACAAGATTTGCGAAGACGCGTCACCGGGCCGCAATGTAGCCTGATTTTAAAACAGAAAATTATTTTTGAGCAATACCTTAAGAAAGGAGGGCTGTACTAAGCCCTCCTTTGCTGTTATTTGGGGAAAGAAACAAGAGGCAAGAATCAGGAATCAAGACAAAAGTGATGGGCTAAGTTAACCGTTATTTAATAGCATTTCGCCCTTGCTGACAGTTGTGAACTAACTATTTCCAGTCCTGGCTCTTGATTCTTGCCTCCTGGCTCTTTACTCTTAATTCTTTTCCCTTATTTTTACTGCCGCAATGGCCATCCGAAATAAATTATACTTCGCGTCCGATTTTCACTTAGGTACGGGTACATATCAAAAATCGCGCGAGCGCGAAGACCGCCTGGTGCGCTGGCTGGATAGTATCAAACACGATGCAGCCGAAGTGTTTTTAATGGGTGATGTTTTTGATTTTTGGTTTGAATATAAAACGGTAGTACCCAAAGGATATATCCGCTTTTTAGGCAAGCTGGCCGAACTGGCGGATGCCGGCGTAAAACTTTACTTTTTTAAGGGCAACCACGATATGTGGATGTTTGATTATTTTGAAAAAGAATTGGGCGCCACCATCATCAGCAACGAGCTGGTAATTGAGCGCGGCGGCAAGAAGTTTTACCTGCACCATGGCGATGGCCTTGGCCCGGGAGATAACTTTTACAAAATACTAAAGAAGATCTTCCGCAGCGGGCTTTGCCAATGGCTTTTTGCCAGGATCCACCCCAACCTGGGGGTAGGGATAGCCAATTACTGGTCGCGTAACAGCAGGCTGGCCAATGAAAAAAAAGAAGACCATAAACCCGGCCAGCAGGAATGGCTGGTGGTTTATTGCCGCGAAGCTTTGCAAACCCGCTTTTATGATTACATGATGTTTGGGCACAGGCATATGCCTTTGGATATTCAGCTAAATCCCGAAACGCGTTACATCAACCTGGGGGAATGGGTGCTTAGTAGTACCTATGCCAGCTTTGATGGAGATACGGTGACATTGCACTACTTTGAAAAATAAGGATTGAAAAATATTCTTTTCATTTTTTCTTCTCATAGTTTAAGCAACAACACGAAAAAAATTTCCTAGCCCTCTTTGCCGCTCGCGGGTGAGAGGGCAGGTCGAGCGGAGCGATGACCTGGTGAGACAACCCCGGCGGACATTACCGCCAATGCGTGTCGGCTAGTCTACTCACCCCAGCGTTCCGCCCCTTCGGCGGACGCTGACCCTCTGTTCGGCAAGCCAAAAAGAGCGTGAAAAAAGATTACTCATATTATTCCAAATCTGTATTAACTCCTAAATAAAATTATTTACCTTTCGCCTTGAACAAACTTTATCAGCGTGTTGGTTAAAACTTTTGGCAGTGCAGTATATGGTATCGAGGCGATCACCATCACCATGGAGGTAAATATAAGCGGTGGCGGCAAGCCTTTCTATCTCATCGTAGGCCTGCCCGACAATGCTGTGCGCGAATCAATGCAACGGGTTGAAGCCGCCCTGCAAACCAATAATTACCGGATGCCGCGGCAAAAAATAATTGTAAATATGGCGCCTGCGGATATCCGCAAAGAAGGTTCGGCGTATGATCTCCCTATAGCCATCGGCATCCTCGCCAGTTCGGGCCAGGTGGAGAATGAGGAGCTTGATAAATACATCATCATGGGCGAACTTTCGCTGGATGGCGGACTGCAGCCCATCAAAGGCGCGTTACCCATCGCTATACAGGCCCGCAAAGAAGGTTATAAGGGTTTTATCCTGCCCAAACAAAACGCCCGCGAAGCGGCGATAGTAAACGACCTGGAAGTATACGGCGTAGAAAGCATCAGCGAAGTGGCCGACTTTTTTAACGGCAAGACACAGCTCACCGCCGAAGTGGTAAATACCCGCGAAGAATTTTATAAAAGCCTTACCAGTTATGACAGCGATTTCAGCGAAGTGCGCGGCCAGGAAAACATCAAACGCGCCCTGGAAATTGCAGCCGCAGGCGGGCATAATGTGATATTGATCGGTCCCCCGGGAGCGGGCAAAACCATGCTGGCCCGCAGGCTGCCATCCATATTGCCGCCATTGAGTTTACATGAATCGCTGGAGACCACCAAGATCCATTCTGTAGCCGGTAAGCTGGCCGCTGCGGATGCTTTGGTTACCACGCGGCCCTTCCGCTCGCCGCACCATACCATCAGCGATGTGGCCCTGGTAGGCGGCGGCAGCAACCCGCAGCCCGGCGAGATTTCTTTGGCGCATAACGGCGTTTTGTTTTTGGATGAATTGCCCGAGTTTAAACGCAGCGCCCTGGAGGTAATGCGCCAGCCACTGGAAGAACGCCGGGTAACCATCTCCCGCGCCAAGTTTACGGTGGATTATCCCAGCAGTTTTATGTTGGTGGCCAGCATGAACCCCTGCCCCTGTGGCTATTTTAACCACCCCGAAAAAGAATGTGTTTGCCCGCCGGGTGTGGTGCAAAAATACTTGAGTAAGATCTCCGGCCCTTTATTGGACCGTATCGACCTGCACGTAGAAGTTACCCCGGTGAACTTTAACGAGCTGGCCAGCGACCGCCTCGCCGAAAAAAGCGAACTCATCCGCGACCGCGTGATCAAAGCCCGCGAGATCCAGGCCGAACGCTTTGGCAGCCGGCCCGACCTGCATGCCAACGCCCAGATGAGCCCCCAAATGGTGCGCGACATTTGCAAAATTACCCCTGCCGGCCAAAACCTCCTCAAAAAAGCCATGGAGAAGCTTGGCCTATCCGCCCGCGCTTACGACCGCATTTTAAAAGTGGCCCGCACCATCGCTGATCTTTCCGGGAGCGAAGAGATCCAACTTGAACATTTGGCAGAAGCTATCAACTTCAGGAGTTTGGACAGAGAGGGATGGGCAGGATGATTTTAATAACGAACGCCTTAATTTGAATAATTAAGGAGGCTGTATCATAAGTAGAACAAAGACGGATTATACAAAATTATATTTTGCGCTATAAAAACGCTGTGCCTCTCTGCGCCTTCTTTGAGCACTCTGTGGTAAAATTTAACCACAGAGATCACGGAGACGAGAACGCAAAGATCGCAGAGGCAAATATTATTTGGTAACCTTTTGATGCAATCGACTTTTGAGACAGCCTCGTTGGAAATTCGAAATTCGTTGTTCGATATTACGTCAATTTGATAATTAATTCAGGTGGGTAGAATAAAATGATGAACCAAAGGATAATTATATTTCTCTTCTTCATATCGACGTTATTTAGATTAACAGCGACTGCCCAGGATTTTGTAAAAACGGAAGAGGATAAAGACAGTAAAAAAGACGCAAAGTCATTTGTGGTCAGGTCCCTGGATGAAAAAACTCAAAAGATCCATATTATGCCGGATTACTTCAGGCATATTTTAAGAATTAGCTGCTTAAAGGATACCATAACTGATTATGATTTCTGGGGAGTACCCGTGGAAACGCATTTGTTAAACAAACAATTTTTAGAAATTAAATATGCCGTTAGAGGTGGGTCGGGTATTGGTGCCGAAGATATAATGCTTCTATGTGTCAGTAATAACAAACTGTGTGAATCTATGCACGTGCAAAGTTTTTTAACAGGTGAATCAGGTGACGAACAGGAAAACTTTAACATAAAAATTGCCGCTTTGAAAGGCGTTGATAGAAAAACCTACAAACTTGTTGTGAATGTTCATGATGCCGTTAATTCAAAACGAGATCCTGCGTCAAATTATAAATATAATAACCAAACTATTTTGAGTTTTGATGCGAGCCGGAATGTTTTTTACAGCATCAAACAGGATTTGTATCAAAGTTTTATTAATGTATACGATCCCAAAAATCGCAACACTCAAAAAACCTCAATTGGGGGTAATTTCCCGGCGATTATTTTAGGCAAAGAGACCTGCTATTTTATAAAAGGCGGGTGGTATCAGTTTGCAGACAATAAGGAATTGTATCCATATGCGGCAGGTACGACCAAATGAGAGTGGCGGCCACACACTAAAAGAAATCGAATATTAAAGTATTTATCATATGAAAAGTACCACCCTGAAATTCATCACTATCATTTTTTTGCTGGCGGTCAGCACCATGGCAATGGCGCAGGTAAAAAAAAGCACATCATTGGTTTATGGCAGGTAGATTCCCCTCAAACGGGTGATGCCTTGCTTGCCAATTATAGGTTCTTCCCAAACGGAACTTTCAAATATACGCTCAACGCATATGACGACAGGGGACGCATAGCGCAAGCCCGGGGTACTTACAAACTGAAAGGTGATACACTAACGATTGTCATAAAATCAAGGATTGAGCGGGTCGGCGGTGAGTTGGTCCAGGGGGGCGAAGGGGTTGACCAGGACGAAATCGTATTGGAAGGGGGCAAAAACATCGAAGTAAAACAAAAAAATTTAACCCCTATCGTATTTTTGATCGAATGGCTCAAAAGTAAAGGCGGCAAAGGGTTTAAGATTCAGAATAATAAATATTTTCAAATCTCCATAGACCCTCACAAATACGAAGAGTTATAATTTTAATTAAGGGTACCGTTTAAATTGTTATGTGTCCAGATGGCATACTTGGGCAGGCTTGGGTGAATAACGAAAGGGTACTTCGGCGTTGGACATTCGAAATTCATTATTCGATATTAATTTCAGGTCTACGGAAATATCGTACAGCTAAAATTAATTTGAAGTTGCAAGAAGGTAAAGGTATAAAACTGATTCCTCAGGAATTGTCCGAAAAAATCGGATAGTTGAAATATGGATGTGCTTCCAAAACTTGGGAATGAGTTGGTTACAATTTGGAACTGACTAAGATGCTTGTCGTTGTGGCGGTACTGGAGACATAGTCTCCAGGCATAGTTATCCGTAGTGAGACACTACGGACAGCGAAGTGCGCGACATCTGCAAAATAACCCCTGCCGGCCAAAACCTGCTCAAAAAAGCAATGGAAAAATTGGGGCTGTCCGCACGGGCTATGACCGGATGCTAAAAGTAGCCCGCACCATTGCCGACCTTGCCGGAAGCGAAGAGATCCAACTGGGGCATTTGGCTGAGGCTATCCATTTCAGGAGTTTGGATAGAGAGGGGTGGGCGGGGTAGTTGAATTTAAATCTTACTTTTACCACCAGGCCGATGACAGTAATTGTAGAGTGTGGGCTGTCCCGTTTTATAGTCCCGGCCTGTTACATACCAGCAATCATTTATGTAGCAGTATTTTGCTTCACCTAAGTTAATTACCGCAAAGGTTCCAATAACGTGACGCTTTTTTTCTGAATCATCGACAATAAATCCGCTTACGGGTACATGAAAGCTGTAAAAAACGTTAAGCTTGTCATCATACCTGAACCGGTAAGTTTCATAATGGTCGAAGCTCTCGGCTTTATCGTCTGCTCTGCGACGTTCGTGCGCCTTAACCGTTAATTGATAGTTTTTTGGCTCAAGCCCTGCCAGGTTTAAATGCGCTTCATCCAGTTCAAAAAAATCGGTGCCATCAAAGTCATGCCATGATTCTATCTCCAGCGCGATCCTGAATTGCCCATTTTTTATGGACAATAGCAATACATTCTCATAACCATCATCAGAGCCTCCACGCGGGCTGTATACTATTTCAAACAGATCCTTTCTTAAAAGGTGTAGCCTCGCGGGTCCAACACAGTCCTCTATTTCCAGGCTATCTGTTGCACATTTAATGCTGAGTGTTTTAGTGAATGGCACCTGGGTAATGTGGATATATTGCAGAGATGAATCCAGTGACCGAATGCGGTAAATCATTTCGTCGTAAGGGAATCGGTCGGCATCAGGAGTATGACGCTTAATTACTTTATAGGCCTCTTTTTTAAGATATTTATCAAATGCTTTTTCTTTCGCAGGGGTGTCACCAAGGTAACTCCAAAGTTGCGCGTTCGCATTTTTACAGAAAGAGCATCCTGCTAAAATCAACACGGATACACTAAAATTTTTGAAAAACATATGTTTAGGAAGTGATGTATAAATTTATTGATTTTCTCTGCTGAAATACTATTAGCAACGGAATTTTTTTGACTCCGCTAGTTTAATCGTGTTTCTTAAACGCTAAGTTTGTAAAGGACATAAAACACAACCGGTAGCAAAATAATATGAACTGTAAAATACTTTTAAACTTAAGTTTTGGTCTGATCCTTTTCGGATGCACTAATAGCAAATCCAACAATCCAAATAATTCCAAAGCAGCGGTTAAAGTAAAGGTAGTGGCAAAGACCGACACGGCCCCCGTGCAATTGATTAACATTAATAAAGACAAAGAAGAGATCCAGACACTTATCAGGCAGATGCTTAAATGGGCTGACACGAAAGGTGCAATTCAATTGCTCCCGGCTTTAATCAAAGACAGCATTTGTGTTGGATTTGATTTTGATAAGGAAAAGCGGAACCTTGAAATACTTAAAAACGCTGGATTTTTCGCGGATGAGTTCATCGATAACTATGACCATATTATCCATACACTCGACAAAAAAATAAAAAACAACGCGCTCGAAAAGTGGAATGTTTATGAACTCCCGACATTTAATTTTGCCAATGATGTGGACCCGTGGTGTTCATGCCAGGATAACTTTTCGTGGGATAAAGTCGAAGTTGAAATTGTAAAAATTGACAATGATAAAGGAGAATTGAAATGGAACTGGGGGAAACTTGATCCGGGTACGGATCAAAGCTGGAAAGATTCCTCCACCCCCTTTAGGGTGGTAAAAGTGGCTGGTAAATGGAAAATTTCCTATTTGCAGGGATTTGATTATGACGAAAGTATTAAATAATTTTTTAGCCCAACGCTATTCGACAATTCAAACATCTAACGATTAAACCCGTAAATTGCCATAACCGTATAAGCCCCGCTAAAGCCAAAAAACAGAAAAAACTGCTGACTCGATTTTGTCACTGACAAAATCTTGTCAGTAGTTAAGTCGTTAATTATCAATTTTGTAGCGCTTTGTAGCGGTTGTAGCATTTGTAGCACTACGCTACAATTTTCCATTTTTCGTCGTCGCGCGGCCCCGGCACGGGACCCTCCGCTGTAAGATCCCCAGGAAGGAATTGCGAATATTTATCTCAAAAAATACTCCTGCTCCCCTCCTTTGTCCGCCATAGCACCAGCGCCGGCGGATTTTTCCTTCCCCGCCCGGCGAAATTCTTCTGCGGCCCGTAGTTCAATACGCCTTATTTTACCGCTGATGGTTTTGGGTAGTTCATCCACAAATTCAATAATACGCGGAACTTTGTAAGGTGCCAGCCTGCTTTTGCAATAATGATAAATTTTATGGCTCAACTCCGCGCTGTGCAATACCCCCGGTGTCAGTACTACAAAGGCTTTTACTTCCTGCCCCTTTAGCGGGTGCGGACTGCCAACAACCGCCGATTCCAGCACCTCCTCCATTTCCAGCAAAACGCTTTCTACCTCAAACGGGCCGATACGGTAGCCCGACGATTTGATTACATCATCATCACGGCCCACAAACCAATAGTAGCCGTCCTCATCCTTATAAGCCTTATCGCCAGTGTAATAAAGGCCGTGTTTAAAGGCCTCTTTTGCCCTTTCCTCATCGCCTATGTACGCTTTAAAAATACCGTTGAAAGCGCCGGGATGCAGCCGCACCGTAATCTGCCCTGTTTCATGCATGGGCAGTTCCCTGCCATCCCCGTCTGCAATCATCATGTCATAACAAAAAGCCGGCTTCCCCATCGAGCCAAACTTGATCCTGTTGCCGGGCAGGTTAAATATCATGCAGGTACTTTCTGTTTGTCCGTAGCCGTCCCGAAGTTCAATGCCCGTGCCTTCCTTCCAAACTTTTATGATCTCGGCGTTTAGCGGCTCACCGGCCGCAACACATTCTTTCAGCGAAAAATGGTATTGGTGCAAATCTTCCTGTATCAGTGCACGCAGTGCGGTAGGCGGCGCACATAGGGTGGTTACCTTGTGATCCTGTATAATGCGCAATTGTTCGGCGGCTATAAACCTGCCTTTGGCTTTATATACAAATATGGTGGCGCCTATATTAAGCGGGGCGAACACACAACTCCAGGCAAATTTTGCCCAACCCGGCTGCGAAATATTATAGTGCCTGTCGCCCTGTTTCAGCCCTATCCATGCGGCGGTGGTTAAATGCCCCAGCGGGTAGCTTACATGCGTGTGCACGGCTACCTTTGGCATACCGGTGGTGCCCGAAGTAAAAAACCAGAACAGGTCATCATCCTTTGCGGTGTCTGCCGCCACTGCATCCGGCAATTCACTATCAATCAGATCAAAAGACGACCAACCCGCATGGTGGCCATCCAGCAGCAGCTTTACCCCGACCTCCCCGTCGTATTGCGACAAAGCCTGCTCCATTTTATGTAAATTTTCCCTGTCGGTTACAATTACGTTCGGGCGCGCTTTCTGAAACCGGTATACCAAATCACTTGCGCTTAAAATGCCCGCCGCCGGTATCAGTATAAACCCGCCTTTAATGCCGGCCAGGTAGGTTGTCCATAAACCCTGGTGCAGGCCGCACATAATAAACACAGTATCGCCCTGCTGCACATTTTGCCTGCGCAGCAAGTTGAGCAATTGGTTGCATTTTATGATGCCCTGGCTGTAGGTCATTGTGGCAACATGCCCATCTGCCGAAACCATTTCGAGCATATTGCGCCCGGCATTCCGGTTTACAACTATGGGTTCAAACACATCCCTTACCCAGTTAAATTTTGCAGGCACATCCAAAGCAAATTCCGAAAGTTTGGCATAGTCCCGCTGCTCAATAACGGTAAGTAATTCAGTTAGGTTATCAATAAAATCGTGCGGCATTACAATTGGTTTTGTATTCAAAGTTATTAATTTATTGGTGGAATTTGCCTGGAAGGTTTGGTTGGTTGAAGGGGCCAGGGTTGTGTATAGGTGCGGCTGAAGTGGGTTTATGGGCAAAGATCAATTGGGGGCCCCCTCAGGCTGGTCTGTTGCGCAAAGGCCAAAGGCGTGGCGTACCGGTCAAAGCGCTTGTTTGTATCATTAAAATCCGAAGGGTGAATAAACGGGATAACCATAGCGATGGGTTTTAAACCCAATTCTATGGTTTTAGTAGTCGCGCTGATTACTGCAGGCACCATTGTGCGCAATTTTCCGGATAAGAAGAATAGGTGGCCTTTCCCCCGTTCACAAACAAACCCCATCCTTACATAACTGCTTTTTGCATTTGGCACATAAAAACAGCTGTTCCCCATCAACCTCTTTAATGGTTCCTTTTGCATCATTCATCAAACATCTTTTGTCGCCGCTGGTACAATGTTCAAGGCCAAGGTTGTGGCCGATCTCATGTAAACAAACTTTGATCAACCTGTCGTGAAAAAGTTGTTTCGATGCATTTCGCTTTAACCTGAAAGTAGATATCACGCAGGTCGTTCCCGGCATAGCGCCCAGGCCAAAAACGCCCCATTCATTAGAATGCCGTTCCGGATTTTTAACAGCGATATCTTTTTGAGTTAAAACGAGTGTGATTTCTCCCGATCTGTATTTAGCCAATACCCGGTTGGCCTCGTAACGGGTTTTACTGTCTGCAAGGATGTCGTTGCTTAAGCCTACGGCCGGTTTAACAACACATTTATAATGATAAAAACGT
>NZ_CAIWNH010000025.1 GCF_903913935.1 uncultured Mucilaginibacter sp. | reverse complement strand
TTTATCGTTTTTGGTTTGCATGGTATGCTAAAAGTAAATAAATTTTGCAATCAGCAAACCGCTTGTTGAAGAACTAATTGGGCGGCTAGGCAATAAAAAACGAAAAAATGGCTTAAAACATCATAATGATGTAGACGCTAATTAGCTAATGACGATAGTCAAAATTAAGAATTTATTAACATTAACCATAAATATAAGCAATAATGTTAAAATAATTTAACTTTTACTATATTATTGACAATAGTAAATTATTGATAGCCTTACTATTGTTATATTTGTAATAAGGGGCAACAGTAATTGCCTGCACATCATTTAAAATAGAATAATATGAAACACGGACTATTAATTGATATGGACGGTGTGATTTACAGCGGTGAGGACCTGATACCGGGTGCCGATCGCTTCATCGCCAATCTGCTTAAAAATAATATACCTTTTACTTTTATGACCAATAACAGCCAACGCACCCGGTTAGAGGCTGTACGTAAATTAAAACGCCTGGGTATTGAAGTAAGTGAAGAACATGTTTACACCAGCGCCATGGCTACCGGCAAGTTTTTGGGCGACCAAAGTCCAAATGGTACCACTGCCTATGTATTGGGCGAGGGCGGTTTACTGACCAGCTTACACGAAAACGGCGTAACCCTGGTTGACTCAGACCCGGAATTTGTGGTTTTAGGTGAAGGCCGGAATTTTACGCTGGAAATGGTGCAACGTGCGGTAGATATGATTTTGGCCGGAGCCAAGTTTATTACTACCAACCGCGACCCCTCCCCGAAGAAGCCGGGATGGAACAACCTTGGCATAGCTGCAACCACAGCGATGATTGAAGAAGCAACAGGCCGCAAAGCCTTTGTAACGGGTAAACCCAGTCCGGTAATGATGCGGTCGGCCCGCAAATATTTGGGCCTGGAAACTGCAGAAACAACCGTTATTGGCGACACCATGGAAACGGATATTCAGGGAGGCGTTCAAATGGGTTATAAAACCATTTTGGTACTTTCGGGCATAGCCACTAAAGAAACCCTTAGCCACTACGCATTCAAACCTGATATGGTAGCAAGCTCGGTGGATAAGATAGAGTTTCCCTTGAAATGGTGGGGAGTTTGAAGTAATTAGTCTTTAGCCTTGAGTCTATGACATGCCAAATGCTCGCTATCGTTCTAAAAGCTGAGGATGATATCCGGCGCATCAAAATATCGGTATAGCTTTTTGGTGCGTTGTCATGCTGAGCCCTGTCGAAGCCCCTGTGCAAAGGCCCAACGCACGCCGCCCTTCGACGGGCTCAGTATGCCCCCACCGCGCTTGTTAATTCCGAATCAAATCTAATTTATGACGCTAGCTGTTTAGTTTTAACTTCACCGGTCTGATCAACCAGCTTTTCCTGTTTTTTTCGGCGAGGAATAGCCGGTAAAAGAAGAAAATTGTAAGCGTTACAGTAATGCCGGTAATAGCTACGCTTGATAGTGTTTTGCTGAGATCTATAAGCAAACCATCGCGGCCCCAGGCGCCAAAACCAAACAATGCAGGAACACGGTACCAGTAATAGCAGGAAACTGCCGCAGCTGCAAACAGCCCGGTTAGTTTGCGTTCGTATTTGGTTTGAATTATGGCTATTATTAAACTGTAAATAGCCAGCGTCGCCAGCAGCCCCAACATCGGCATTTGATAAACGGCAAAAAAACTTCCGATGCTGCTTATTGACGCAGCATCCGGTACATGAAACCATCCCCAGATAAAACCTGGCAGTCCACCAGTTATCAATAGGGCGCTGATTCGGTTCCAGGTTGTTTTTTTGGTAGACTCAGGACCGAAGTTAGCAGTTGAATCAGGGCATGGTGCTACGCAATGCATGCATTTGTCGCACTGGGCATTTGGTAGAGTTAAAAACACGTTACCGCCATACAACTTTTCTACAGGATGTATAGGGCAAAGACCCGAGCACCAGGCGCTTTTCCATTCGTAAAAAAAACCGAGTGACACCCCGATCACGGCCATAGCGATAATAAGCATCGCCGTAGCAGGCCCATTGGTATTGAATACTGCGTGACGCAGCGGCACGATGATATAGAGCGCCGCAACCGCCACAAGGCCGAAGATGCCCGATTGTTTTGCTGTCAGCTTCTTTCTTTTTGAGAAGCCCAATCGCCTGGGCATCAAATTGGTAGTAGCCAAAGGGCACACATTTCGCCACAATCCGGGGGCAATTACCAGTAATGCAGGCGCAAGGGGTATCAAAATATCCCAGAACAGCACAATGCCAACAGACGGGAAAATTAAAAGACAGGTTAAAATGGCAGCACCAACCAACCAGACTGCAGTTTGTACCAATCGCCAGACAAGGACAGAACGTTCCGATAATTGAATTTGTTTTTTTGTAGCAGTTGGAGCCATGCGGTTTAATTTGGCAACCAAAATACTACTCAACAGGTCGTCTAAAAAATGACCTGCGTCATCAATATGGATTTAATTTAAAAAAAGCAGGAAAAATCATTCAAACTGTCCCTGCTTTATAACAAGGAGATTGAATGCTCCGATGTTCGCAGTTTGAAATTTAGGACGCGTTTACTTAATGCAGAACAACGCACAGCATTAAGGCTTGAATACGCCCTGCATAGCCTCGTGCGGCATACTCGTACCAGTAGAGTCTGTCTTGTCCTGAAATAGGTTTACACAACAGTAAACAAAAATGGAGAGATATTCAAAAGTGTTTGGCAGTAAATGGCAAAGCCAGTACAGCGAAGAGTTTAAGCGTAAGATTTGTCGGGAATATTTAGACGGATCGGATAG
>NZ_CAIWNH010000024.1 GCF_903913935.1 uncultured Mucilaginibacter sp. | reverse complement strand
TATTTCCATTATCAAACCTTCAAATTGTCAAATTAAAAACATACTTTTGCGCGAAATTAAATAGCGGCTTTTAGCTGCCTTAATAAAAACAATTAAAATGGACGCAGGCCCGAGTTGTAGTTATCAGCATGATGTTAAAAATGCCCTCCCGCTTAAAATGGAAGGCAAACAGAAGTGTATGGTATCCACCAACAACCTTCTGTTTTGTACTTCCCGCAGCTAAATCAAATATAGCTGGCTGGAAAACCCGCGCCATTAATTTCCATAAATACCTGCCCTTTTTCGAATTTCTTTTTACCCACACAGGGTATCATTTGCATTGCGCAATCAGCGGCCCGGGCTGAATATACACTCATCATAACAATTAACAGCAATAACTTAATATAATGTTAATGTTAAAAGTCAACAACACATTATATTATTGTAAGTAAAGCCTGTGATTGGGTAAAAAAATAGAAAAAAATTAAATAATAACTGCGCTTAGCTTAAGTGCAGCTTTAATATAACAAGGGGGAGCTTATATGGCAACTGCTATAAAAGAAAAGATAAAAAAATACAGTTTCATACAGCGGAACAAAAAAACCAATCCACAGGAATTTGATACTGCATCAATAGCTAAACTAAAAAGTGTAGCAGTTTGTGCCAACGGAAAATCGCTCACCCTGCTGGAAAGCAGAATCACCGGACTTTCGGCTGAGGAGGTACAGGAACGCCTGGAAGTGTTTGGATTAAACGAAATAGTAAACGAAAAGGCCCCGGCGTGGCACATTCAATTATTACAGGCTTTTATAGATCCATTTATAGGTGTATTGTTTATCCTGGCGGTAGTGTCGCTCATTACTGATGTGATCATCCAAAAGCGCGGCGAACGGGATTATACCACCGTAGCAGTGATCAGTACAATGGTGCTGATCAGCGTTTTACTGCGTTTTGTACAAGAGTTCAGGAGTAACCAGGCAGCCGAAAAGCTAAAATCAATGGTAAAGACTACTGCTACAGTACTAAGAGCCGAAGGGAAAGAAGAAATAGACATCAAGGAATTAGTGCCCGGAGATATCATTCAACTTTCGGCCGGGGATATGATTCCTTCGGATATACGCATTCTGCAATCAAAAGATTTATTTGTAAGCCAGTCGATGCTTACGGGTGAGGCCATCCCGGTTGAAAAAACAGGAGATGCCGTACCTGGTGCCGCAAAACAATCCCCATTGGAACTCAATAATGTTTGTTTTATGGGCACCAACGTGGTTAGCGGAACAGCCATAGCAACAGTAGTTAATACTGGCGAGGAAACTTATTTTGGTTCGTTATCAAAATCATTGGTTGGTAAACGGGCCGAAACAAGTTTTGATAAAGGGGTTAACAGCGTAAGTTACCTGCTGATCCGTTTTATGCTGGTGATGGTGCCGTTGGTTTTTGTTATCAACGGTATTACCAAACACAATTGGCTGGAGGCTTTTCTGTTCGGTATTTCTATCGCAGTGGGTTTAACACCGGCCATGCTGCCCATGATTGTGACGGCAAACCTGGCAATGGGCGCTGTAAATATGTCGAAACGGAAGGTGGTGGTAAAACGACTAAACGCTATTCAGAATATCGGTGCCATGGATATTCTATGTACCGATAAAACCGGCACGCTTACCATGGACAAAATTGTTTTGGAAAGACACCTGAACGTTTATGGGTATGAAGATAATGAAGTAATGAAATGGGCATACCTGAACAGCTTCCATCAAACCGGGCTTAAAAACTTGTTGGATGTTGCCGTATTGGAGCATGTAGACCACCATTCATGTTTAAAAGAAGGAGAATCCTATAAAAAGATCGATGAGATCCCCTTTGATTTCCAACGGAGGCGGATGTCAGTTATCCTTGAGGGAAAGAACCACAAACACTTACTCATCTGCAAGGGCGCTGTTGAAGAAGTGCTGGATTTATGCAGCCACGCATTTGATCCTGGCGAAGATGACAGCCTTCAAATTGAAAAAGATGATGTGATCCCGATGGACGACAAAATGCGGAAGATCGTACTGGAGAAAACAAAACAGCTTAACGAAGAGGGGTTAAGGGTACTGTTGGTTGCCGTAAAAGAATACGAGGAACGTCCGCTAAATTACAGCAAAGCTGATGAAAGCAATATGATACTCACCGGCTTTATTGGCTTTTTAGATCCAGCAAAACCATCTGCCGGGCTTGCCATTAAAGCCCTGCATAAATTGGGAATAACGGTTAAAGTACTTACCGGGGACAATGAAATTGTTGCCAAAAAGATATGTAAGGATGTGGGTATCCCATTTTCGCTTATCTTGCTGGGGCGCGACCTGGAAACAATGACCGATGATGAACTGTCAAAACAGATTGACGATGTGAGTATCCTGGCAAAATTAAGCCCGATCCAAAAATCGCGGGTGGTGAAGGTATTGCAGGCAAAGGGCCATACAGTTGGTTTTATGGGCGACGGGATTAACGATGCAGCTGCTCTCCGGGACGCAGATGTAGGTATTTCAGTAGATACGGCAGTGGATATTGCAAAAGAAAGCGCCGACATTATTTTACTGGAGAAAGACCTGATGGTGTTACGCAAAGGAGTTATATACGGCCGCCGCACCTTTGGCAATATCATCAAATACATCAAAATGACTGCGAGCAGTAATTTCGGCAACATGTTCAGTATGCTGGGCGCCAGTGCTTTGCTGCCATTTTTACCGATGCTGCCGATACAGATCCTGATCAATAATTTATTGTATGATATTTCCCAAATATCCATACCCTGGGATACTATGGATGACGATTATATTGTAACGCCGCGTAAATGGGATGCCAGTGGTATTGGCAAGTTTATGCTTTATGTAGGGCCGATCAGCTCGATATTTGATTACGCTACATTTGCTGTTTTGTGGTATGTATTTAAGGCCAATTCGCCTCAGCATGCACAGTTTTTCCAAACTGGATGGTTTATCGAAAGTTTGTTGTCGCAAACCCTCATTATTCACATGATCAGAACCCGCAAAATTCCATTTATACAAAGCAGGGCAACGTTCCCTGTTATCGCCTTAACAGCCGCTATAATGGCGATCGGGATATATTTGCCGTTTTCGCCATTGGCTGGTGCATTTAAACTGCAGGCAATGCCATTTTTGTTTTTCCCGTTATTGGTGGTCATTTTATTAGGCTATTGCTTTTTAACTCAACTGATAAAAGGCTGGTTTATCCGAAAATTTGACCAGTGGCTGTAATATTTATATAAATCCACATTCTTTGATGGACTGATGGTTTCGATTTTTAATATGTTTGCATATTATGAAGATCGAAACCATCGCCATTCATGCGGGCAATCACGTTGATGCCTCCACAAAAGCAGTAATTCAGCCCATTGTATTATCAACCACCTTCGAAAGAGCTATTGACGGCACTTTCCCGGGCGGGCATATTTATAGCAGAGCCAGTAATCCTAACCGTGCGCAGCTTGAAAATTTACTGGCGAAACTGGAGGGAGGTACTGATGCTGCTTCATTTTCATCGGGTAATGCAGCAGGAATGTCTGTTTTTCAATCACTGGAGCCGGGCACGCATATTATTGCACCTGATGATATGTATCACGGCCTGCGCAACCAGCTTAAAAATTTATTTACCGGGATCCTGGAATTTGATTTTATTGATGTTAACGACAGCGAAGTTTTACAGCAGCATATTATGCCCCATACCGGGCTGATCTGGGTTGAAACGCCCTCAAATCCCCTGCTTAAAATTACTGACATCAAAAACATTGTTCAGATCGCAAAAAAACATGGTATAAAAGTGGCCTGCGATAACACCTTTGCTACACCCATTTGCCAGCGCCCTTTGGAATTGGGCGCCGATTTGGTGATGCATTCCTGTACAAAATATTTTGGTGGCCACAGCGACCTGATGGGAGGCGCACTCATCACCAAAGGAAAAAGTGACTGGTGGGCCAAAATCCGGCAGGTGCAGGAATATGGCGGCGCTATCCCCTCCCCTATGGATTGCTATATGCTAACCCGGAGCATGAAAACGCTGCCATACCGGATGCGCGGCCACGTACAAAATGCGCAATTACTTGCCGAATATTTGGAAAAACACCCCAAAGTTGAACAAGTGATGTACCCGGGCTTGACATCGCATCCGCAGCATGAAATTGCAAAGGAACAAATGGATAGTTTTGGCGGAATGCTGTCATTTTGTTTAAAGGGCGGCGAGGCGGAAGCCCGGCGCGTTATCAATAGTTTGAACATTTTTACGAGAGCCACCAGTTTAGGCGGTGTGGAAAGTTTAATTGAGCACCGTGCAACTATGGAAGGGCCCGATACTAAAACACCATTTAATTTGCTGAGGGTTTCAGTTGGGCTGGAACATATTGATGATTTGGTGGATGATATGGAACAGGCGCTTGGTTAAAGGTTAAGGGTGAAAGGCGAAAGGTAAAAAGTTTTTTGGGTTCAATGCAACGGACGAGACGTCTTCTAACCTTTCCCGACCTTCAACCTTTAACCTTTTACCTTTCGCCTTTTATGAATATTTCATAGCATCCTTATTCAAGCCCCTTCTCAAAATTCCGATCTGGCCAATGGTATAAGCCTGGTGATGATTTATAAACGCCCACAAACCTGCAAGTGTATTGTCAAACGGAAATATAGGGTGAGGTATATTGATTACCGTATCAAGCGCAGCATCTGGCAAATTTTCTAAACCTTTTCGTATCACGGGCCCCATTTCGTTCCATTTATCTTTGATCTGCTGAAAGGGTGGCAATTCGCTCGGCGGCGCGCCCAGGTCTTGCGGCGTAGCGCCTTGTTTGGTATGAAAATGATCGCGCCACGCAAAGTCGATAGGAACGCCCCCGATATTGCCCAGGTTAAGCTGTGCCCAGGCCAGATGGCCGGCCAGCCACTTAACACAGTTCATCGGGTCGGCTATGCATTTGTCCGATTCTTCTTCGTTGATATCCGCGATAACATTGTTATATAACACGTTATGCAGATCATACTGATCAAGTAGTACTTTTTTTGCTGACATGGTTTTTTAAATTGATTGCTCAAATTTAGGGTAATATCACAACACTTGTTAGGTGTAATTACGCCAATGTAAGGGGCTTTTTGCGACGATTTGGATGTTGAAAAGCTGGAAGGTTGTAAGGTTTAAAATAGATATAGCTATCGGTGACGTTAACTATCTTTTTTCTTTCGGACTTCCGGACTTTTCGGACTTTCGGACTCAAAAATGAAATTTAATTTGGAATATTAACAAATACTACCTTATATTTGGAACAATATTTGGTAGTAGTACCATGATCATTACCTCTCACACAGGTTTTGATTTATAAAGAAGCGGCGAGAGATCAGGCTCAATGACCCGCTGGCAACCCTCAAAAAGAGAAGGTGCCAATTCCTGGCCCGGTAAATATCCCGGGGAATATAAATTAATAACCATGAAAAGTCTGATTTACAACATTCTTCAATCCATTTTTAGGGGCCAACAGGTAACCCAACCCGTATATATTTATAGTTATGCCTATAACTGTAATATGTGCATGTGTTGCTGTTGCTGATCCTTAACACGTTTTAATTTCCCCGTTCCCGAAAAATTACGTGTTTTCACAAAAGGATTTAAAATCCTTTGTGAACAAGTCTGTAAACAAATCATTCACCATTAAATTAAAAACATCATGTCTGCTGAAAACTTAAAATTCGAAACCCTTCAATTACATGCCGGCCAGGAGGCCGATCCAACCACCGGTTCACGTGCTGTACCGCTTTATCAAACTTCTTCGTACGTATTTAAAAATGCAGCGCATGGGGCCAATCTTTTTGCATTAAAAGAATTTGGAAATATTTATACCCGCCTGATGAACCCCACAACGGATGTTTTCGAAAAACGCATCGCTGCTTTAGAAGGCGGTGTGGCGGCATTGGCAACAGCCTCAGGCCAGGCGGCTCAATTCATTGCTTTAAATAATATACTTCAGGTTGGCGATAATTTTGTCACCTCCCCATTCCTTTACGGCGGAACATACAACCAGTTTAAAGTAGCATTTAAACGTTTAGGCATCGATGCACGCTTTGCAAAAGATGATACTGCTGAGAACCTTGAAAAATTGATTGACGATAAAACCAAGGCCATCTACCTTGAAACGATAGGAAACCCGGGCTTCAATATCGCTGATTTCGACAAGGTTGCTCAGCTTGCCAGGAAATACGACCTGCCGCTGATTGTTGACAATACCTTTGGTGCAGGCGGTTATTTATTCCGCCCGCTGGAGCATGGCGCCAACGTGGTGGTTGAGTCGACAACGAAATGGATAGGTGGCCATGGGACAAGTATTGGCGGCGTCATTATTGATGGCGGTAATTATAATTGGGGTAATGGTAAATTCCCGCAATTTACCGAACCTTCTGAGGGTTATCACGGGTTAGTATTCGCTGATGTTTTTGGCATTGGCGGCCCTTTTGGCAATATTCAGTTCATCATAAGGGCACGTGTTGAGGGTTTACGTGATTTTGGGCCATCACAATCCCCATTTAATGCCTGGTTAAATATACAGGGGCTGGAAACGCTATCCCTGCGCGTTCAGCGTCACGTAGACAATACCCTTGAGCTGGCCAAATGGCTTGACCAGCACCCTGCAGTTGAAAGTGTGAACTATCCCGGCTTGCCCTCCTCACCTCACCACGCCCTTGGCAAAAAATACCTGAAAAATGGTTTTGGCGCAGTATTAACTTTCCAGGTAAAAGGAGATAAAGAAAATGCGGGTACAGTAATTGACAATTTAAAGTTGGTTAGCCATCTTGCTAACGTGGGCGATGCAAAAACGCTGATCATACAGCCATCAGCAACTACCCACCAGCAACTTTCAGACGAAGAACAACTATCGGCAGGTGTTTTACCAAACCAGCTACGGGTAGCTGTTGGGCTTGAGCATATTGATGATATTAAAGCAGACTTTGAACAGGCATTTGCCGGGTTAGTTAAATAGAGATTAGTTGATTAGAGATTAGTACCGGATATTAGATGCAAGTTGCCACGCGTAGGTCAAACTAATCTCTAATCTCCAGTCTCTGATCACTAATCGCCAATGACGAAATAAATGATGAATACAGAAATATTTAAATACAATAAGTCATTCAAACTGGAGTCGGGCAAGCAATTGCCTGAACTCCAGATTGGATTTAATACCTACGGAACTTTAAATAAAAATCGCGACAACGTTGTTTGGGTTTGCCATGCACTTACTGCAAACTCCGATGTATTTGATTGGTGGAAAGGACTTTTTGGTGAACATGACCATTTTAATCCTGCTGAGTATTTTATTGTTTGTGCCAACATCATCGGCTCCGCCTATGGCAGTACTAATCCTCTGAGCATCAACCCAGTTACGGGTCAGCCATTTTATCTCGCCTTTCCTCAATTCACGGTTAGGGATATGGTGAAAGCCCATCAGCTGTTAGCAGATCATTTGCAGATCGATCATATCGAAATACTTTTAGGCGGATCATTAGGAGGACAACAGGCAGCAGAATGGGCAATTATCGAACCTGATCGTATTAAAAACCTCATCCTAATCGCCACGAACGCCAAACATTCCGCCTGGGGCATCGCATTTAATGAGTCGCAGCGCCTTGCCATCAGCGCTGATCGTACATTTTATTCCAATACACCTGATGGCGGTAAAAAGGGGTTGAAAGCAGCACGGAGCATCGCCTTACTATCCTATCGCAATTATAAAACATACGGCATTACCCAGCAGGAAGATAAGGACAGCCTGGTTGATGGTTATAAAGCATCATCATACCAGAATTACCAGGGCGAAAAGTTGGTAAACCGTTTTAACGCTTACAGCTACTGGTATTTATCTAAAAGTATGGATTCACACAATGTCGGCCGTGGCCGGCGCGGCGTTGAAAAGGCTTTGAGCCTGATTAAAGCACGCACACTGGTTATTGGCATTAAATCAGATGTATTATTCCCGATTGAAGAACAACAGTACCTGTTCAGGCATATCTCAAAATCAGCTTTTGCTGAATTGGATTCCTTTTACGGGCATGATGGATTTTTAATTGAAACAGAAGCATTAACTAACATAATCACCTCCTTTTTTAAGACAGACGTAAAAGGGAAAATAATTGAATTGCAACGTACCGCGTAATGAGTAAAAAATTAAATATAGGGCTATTTGGCTTTGGCGTAGTTGGCCAGGGCTTGTATGACATTATTAAAACCAAAAATCTAAACCTGGAGATCAAAAAGATCGCCATAAAAGATCCGCATAAAGAACGATCTCTTCCCTCCCATTTATTTACAACAGAAAGGGACGAGTTGTTGAACCACCCGGAGATCAACACCATTGTTGAATTGATCAATGATACCGAAGCTGCATTTGAAATTGTATCAAGGGCTTTGAGTTCGGGTAAAAATGTAGTATCGGCCAGCAAGAAAATGATCGCCCTGCATTTGGATGAATTGATCGCATTGCAGCACAAGTACGGCACTTCGCTATTATACGAAGGTGCGGTTTGCGGCAGTATCCCCATCATCCGCAACCTGGAAGAATATTACGATAATGAATTACTGCACTCCATCAGTGGGATATTCAACGGATCATCTAATTATATCCTTTCAAAAGGCTTTCTTGAAAACCTGGATTATGATTCAGCCCTGAAACAAGCTCAGGACCTGGGTTTTGCTGAAACTGACCCAACCAGCGATGTTGGTGGCTTTGATGCCAAATACAAACTGGTTATTGCCGCTGCACATGCCTATGGCGTGATCGTCCAGCCCGACGACGTTTTTAATTTAGGTATACAAAACCTTAGCGCTTACGACCTGCAGTACGCCCGCGAAAAAAATCTCAAAATAAAACTGGTGCCTGTTGCCAAAGAATTGGACGACCGGCATGTGGCGCTGTTTGTATTGCCCAAATTTGTAAACGACAAGGAGTTTTTATATAATGTTGAATATGAATACAATGGCGTAATTGTGCAGGCTGCTTTTGCCGATCAGCAATTCTTTTTTGGTAAAGGCGCCGGCGGCCACCCAACCGGTTCTGCAGTATTATCGGATATTGCGGCGCTGCGTTATGATTACCAGTACGAATACAAAAAAGCAAAGGAACGTAAAGGTTTAAATTTCACCAATAACATTGAACTGAATGTTTACCTGCGCTATGAAGATGAAAAATTGGTTGAATTGCTGGATTTCGTTCACATTCAGGAACGTTATTATTCCGGCACCTATAAATATGTGATCGGCAAGATCAACCTGCAGAACCTGATCGATAACCAGCAGGTAATTGCTGAAAACAATGCCTTCGTTGCCTTTGCCGACCAGCTTGCAGGGGTTAACCTGGCTGCAGAGGTAAAGCAAACTGCCGAAGTCATCTGATATAATTGTGTTTATTTAGTTTTTAAAAAAAGGCTCCTTATGGGGCCTTTTTTTATATATAGCAATACGGCCATTTAATTGAAAGGTAGGTGTATAGCGTAATTATTATTTGTTTATTAATTGATAAAAGTATTACCTTAAAGCAATTTAAAGCGACCCCCTGATTTTATGAGAAGAACCCTATTGCTTTTATTACTATTTACAATAGTATGGAGCGTTGCATCTGCGCAAAAAAATAATGTTGACAGTTTAACAAAAGCTTATCGAAAAAACCGGCAGGATACCACGTTGGTACAACTCCTTAATAATAAAGCTGACTACGTCTTTCTTACAACCAATTCTGATTCGGGGATGAACTGTCTAACAAAAGGACTGGCGCTCTCCCGAAAAATTCATTATAAGGATGGCGAAGTTCGCTCACAACTGGGCATCGCAACAATCCTGAGCAGAAGAGGCGACCTGCCACAATCGTTTAAGATCATCTTTGATCTGCTACCCCAGGCAATCGCGATCAATGACCAACGTGCCGTAGCACAATGTTATAATAACCTTGGCCAGGACTATGGTATTCTGAAGGATTACAAAAAGGCATTGGCTTACCAATTTATGTTTAAAGCCGTTGTTGAAAAAGCACATTTAAATGATCTTATGCAGGTAGCATATAACAATATCGCAAGGCAATACCTGGATCAGGGGATGGCCGACTCAGCAGAATATTATACAAAAAAGGGTTACAATACAATTAAGCATGGCGCTAACGATCGCTACCTGATCCGTAATTTTGGCGCCGTACAGGTGCTGAGAAAAAACTATGTAACGGGAATTGCATTTTTCAGAAAAAGTATAGCGGCCATCCCCAAAATGGATGATCACTACTTATTGAGCGAGGACTACCGAAGGATGGCCGAAGCTTACGACAAATTGTCTCGGCCAGACTCCTGCATTTACTTCGCGAAAAAGGCAGTGGAGGAAGCCAACCTGAATAAAAATCCCGACCTGGTAATGAAGGCAAGTATGCTCCTGACTGATCAGTACAAATTAGTTAACGATTACAAAAATGCATACGATTACCAGCAAATCATGCTGAAAGCACAGGACAGTATATTCAGTCAGCGAAAAACGCTGCAGATACAAACCCTGACGCTAAACCAGGAGCAGCAAAAGCGCGATGCAGAAGCGGCACAACAGGCCTACCAAAACAAAGTACAGCGATATACGCTATTGGGTATTATAACTGTTTTTGTGTTGATCGCCGGCATACTTTTATTTGCGAACGGCCAGCGAAAAAAGGCAAATAAAGCGCTAGAACAGCGGAACGAACAAATTGAAGCGCAACACAAAGCCCTCGAAAAAACACTCTCCGATCTAAAAACAACCCAAACCCAATTAATCCAGTCCGAAAAAATGGCATCACTTGGCGAACTTACCGCAGGTATCGCCCACGAAATACAAAATCCACTCAATTTCGTCAATAATTTTTCAGAAGTAAATACCGAACTTATTGATGAGATGCAGCAGGAAATCAGCAAAGGAGATCTTGCGGAAATAAAAGCCATTGCGCAAAACATCAAAGAAAATCAGCAAAAGATCAGCCAGCATGGCAAACGGGCAGATTTTATTGTAAAAGGCATGCTGCAGCATTCACGCAACCACACAGGCGAAAGGCAGTTAACCAATATCAATATTTTGGCGGATGAGTTTTTAAAACTCTCCTACCACGGTTTGCGAGCCAAAGACAAAAGCTTTAACGCCGAAATGACTACCCATTTTGCCGAAAACCTCCCGGCAATTACAGTCGTACAGCAGGATATTGGCCGGGTATTGCTCAACCTGTTTAATAATGCCTTTTATGCGGTGAATCAGAAACAGAAAACAGCGGGGGAAGAATACAAACCCGAAGT
>NZ_CAIWNH010000023.1 GCF_903913935.1 uncultured Mucilaginibacter sp. | reverse complement strand
GTGAGTTAGTGAGTTAGTGAATGAATGGAAAAACTGATGAATTGTTGTGTGTCTTTGTTGCAAAGCGTTTTTGACAAATTTTAAATCAATATAAAATCATGGAAAACAATTCAAAAACGGAATTTGCTGAAGCATTTCGAAAGAGGACAAAGAAGTTTGTAGTTGATAACATAAAATTTTTCAGAACTTTGCCAAAAACAGAAGAAGCAAAGATAATTGGGAGGCAATTGCTTAGATCATCGTCATCAGTGGGTGCAAATTATAGAGCAGCCTGCAGGGCACGATCCCAGGCAGAGTTTCATTCTAAATTATCAATCGTGGTCGAAGAAGCCGACGAATCCGTTTTTTGGATGGAAATATTGGTAGAAGCGGAGGTTGTAAAACCTTCCGAATTGGGTTATTTAAATGACGAAGCCAACCAGATTTTAAAAATCGCGTCAGCGTCACGAAAAACAGTTTCTGCAAAAAAATAGATATGCCGACAATTTAGTACTTATTAAATCACTAATTCGCTAATTTCTCCTATTCGCTAATTCACTAAATCACTAATTCACTAATTAATTGTCCATGACTGATAAATCAAAAAAAATATTCCTCCTTGGAACCATCATTGGTTCATTCGTTATTTACAGCGTCATCTATTACGTTGGTGTATTTAATAAAGCGCCTTATAAATTCACTGAATTTAAATCCATCGTTTTTAAATATGGCCCGGGTGACAGCCTGATAAATACTTATAATTCAGCAACCGGAGAGTACGACTATATCAATAAAAAAGATTCGCTGGTTAAAACCCATTTGAATTTAACGACCAACGACCTGCTTTACCTGCACCGCAAAGCGGCCGACCTGGGTTTTTGGGATTTCCCTGAAAAGGAACTGAATACTGATACGACGCATGATAATAAAGTAAAACCGCCGCGCTATTACATTGAATTTAATTATAAGCGCAAAAGCAAAAAGGTTTTGTTTGATGAATCATTTAACGGCGATATCAGGTTAAGGGATGCCAATGCACAGTTGATCAAAGAAATTACACATGTTTTGGCCGATGCAGAGGACCGCCAAAGAAAATAATTAATATGAAATATCTCTTAATCTTAATTAGCACCTTGATCACAACATCCTCATTTGCCCAGCCAATGAATTATGATGATTGGAAAAATGAAGCTAAAACTGAAATTAATTTACAGCCGGAATATGGAAACGTAAAAAAAACCAAAGAACAATTAGCAGACGACCGGACGTTTATTGAAACTGTTTTAAAACAGGATACAACTCCAAGAAAAGGGTCAGAACATCTCGTCAGGCTGGGATTTAATTACCTGGCAAAGGGCGATATGGAAACTGCAATGAAAAGGTTTAACCAGGCATGGTTACTTGATCCAAAAAATGAAAATGCCTATTGGGGGTTTGGAGCGATTTATGGGACCTTTAACGATTATGATATGGCCATCATTCAATATGACAAGGGTTTGGCTATCAATCCCGAAAGTTCAGTTATTTTAACCGACAAAGCCACGCTTTACTTTATGCAATTTCAGCATGATCAAAATGTTCCGAAATTAAATATGGCCATTGATCTTTTGAAAAAATCATATGGCATTGATAGCAAGAGCGTTAATACAACGTACAAACTATCAATCTGCTATTTTTTAAGCAAAGACTGCTCAAATGCGTGGAAGTATTATAACGAATGTAAGGTCTTGGGCGGACAGCCAATCGCCGAAAATTACACAAATGCACTAAAAAACATGTGTGCCAATTAAGATTTAAAATACTCTAGCTTTTTATCAAATAAAGTTCTATATTTGCACCTCGAATTTTAAAACAATAATTAACAAACAATGTACGCAATAGTAAGTATAGCAGGACAGCAATTTAAAGTTGCAAAAGACCAGCAGCTCTTTGTACACAGGCTACAAGGGGATGAAGGCGCTAGTATTGAATTTGACAATGTATTGTTAGCAGAAAACGAAGGTAGTTTCAAATTAGGTTCTGATTTGAAAAGCGCTAAAGTATCGGCTAAGATAGTGTCTCATTTAAAAGGTGATAAAGTGATCATTTTCAAAAAGAAACGTAGAAAAGGTTACAAAAAGAAGAACGGTCACCGTCAACAGTTTACCAAGATCGAGATCACCGGTATAACATTATAATTAAAGTTTAATCGAACCGGTGTTATCCGGATCATAAAAGATATTAAAAAATGGCACATAAAAAAGGGGCCGGTAGTTCACGGAACGGCCGCGAGTCGCATAGCAAACGTTTAGGTATCAAAATTTTCGGTGGTCAGCCGGCAATCGCAGGTAACATCATCGTTCGCCAGCGTGGAACCAAACACAATCCGGGCCTGAATGTAGGTATCGGCAGAGATCATACCTTATTCGCTTTGGCTGAAGGTATCGTAACCTTCAAAAAGAAAGCTGATAACCGTTCATATGTTTCGGTATTGCCTTTCGCTGAAGACGTTATTGAAGTTGCAGCACCTGCACCCATTGCAAAAGCTGAAAAGAAAGTTGTTGAAGTAAAAGCACCCGTTGCTGAGGCTCCTGTAGCTGAAGCTGCACCTGCTGCGGTTGAAGAAGCACCTGTTGCTGAAGCACCCAAAAAGAAAGCCGCTCCAAAAAAGAAAGCTGCTGACGCTGAAGAAAAAGCTGAGTAATCAGCCATTCATCATATTGAAAAAGCCCGGATTTTTGAAAGTTCGGGCTTTTTAGTTTGATCTTTTTACTTACCCAGGGTAAAATTAATCGGGATAGCATAAGCCACCCGCACAGGTTTACCGTTTTGTATTCCTGGTGTCCATTTTGGGCAGAGCTTCATAACCCTAATCGCTTCTGCATCAATATCGTCCGAAACCCCTCTTATAATCTTGATATCTGCCAACGTGCCATTTTTTTCTACAACCATGGTCACTATAACTCTTCCCTGTTGGTTTCTTTTTCGCGCACTTTCGGGATAATGAATATAGGTGGATAGAAAATGATAAAAAGCAGTAAGCCCTCCGGGAAAGTCGGGCGCATGTTCTACCACGGTATAAATGCCGTCCTTGGGATCGCCGCCTATTGGGGAATCAATGGTGACGGTCACAGGTTTGGCTCTTGATGTGTCAACTGTTTGAGCCTTTGCTGTAAAAATCATCAATAAAGGAGCAAAAGTTAATAAGGTTTTTTTCATGTTTATTTTATTCAATAATCACCTTCTTTATATAAAAATCATCCGCATCAATCACAGGGAGGATCTTGCTGGTCACTAACAAACCCTTGCCGCCGATTGTTACGCGGGTAGGGCCGTTTTCGGTGGTAATATCTATCGGAAGCGGGATGCTCATATTCGGCAGGGTTACCATATACTTGTCGTTACCCATGGTTTGTACATGCACCTCCAATTTATCGGCCGAGCGCAGGTACAGGTCGAACAAGGGTTTCAGGTTCCTGCCCGATTCTTTGCTGAAAAACTGTTCTACATCATCTGTATTCACCAGGCTATCATAAGTGTATTGAGGTGAAGTAACAAACTTTTTAATTGCCGGAAAAAAGATGCTGTCGCCCATAATATAGCATATGGTGTGCATAAAAAAGGCGCCCTTGCCATAAATATCAGGGTTGTAAGCGGCTTCCTCGTCAATATCCTTGCCCATCACAATCGGTATTTTGTTACCAAACTGCGGCGACATGGCTTTAAACTGATCGATATAGGCCCGCTCGCCAGCAAATTCCCGCACGTAAAGTTCATCGCCGAAGGTGCAGATGCCTTCGTGGATCCAGTAGTCGGCCCAGTCTTTGGCAGTAACTTTATTACCCCACCATTCATGCCCGAATTCGTGGTGCAGCAGCCAGTCATAGTCTTCGCCGCCCACTTTGGCGTATCGGAATTTATTGCCATAAGCTACCATACTCTGGTGCTCCATACCAAGGTGAGGCGTTTCCACCAGGCCGATCTTCTCTTTCGCCCAGGGATATTCGCCAAAATATTTTTCCTGTTCGTGAATGGTTTTTACAAAAATATCCATCAGGTGTTCGGCTTTATCAGCATGTTCGTTTAATACATAAAACTGGATGGGGACATTCGTGCCGTTTACCGTGGTATACGGCCTGCTTACCACCTTATAGTCGCCTGCGTTAAATATAATGCTGTAATTGTTGATGGTATAATTTGTTTTCCAATGATAAGTGGCCTTGTCACCAGTTTTAGTCACTTTTTGCAATACACCCGGACCGGCAACCACCAAATCTTTCGGAACGGTGATGATCATATCCACCCCTTCATTTGGTTCGTCCGACGGGTGATCCTTGCATGGGAAATATAATTTGCCACCGGTACCTTCGGCCGTAATGGCCATCCACTGGTGCCCGGTAGAATCCCTTGTCCAGATGAAACCATCATCCCAGGGCGGTCTCCTGGCTACATGCGGCTTACCGCCATAAATAACCTTGACGCTTGCTTTGCCCGCGGGCAGCTCGTTGGCTGTATTTATCCTGATGAGGTTATTTTTGTATTCAAAAGGCTGTTTTTTATTGTTGACCAGCACTTCTTTCACGTTCAGCGAATCCAGCAGGTCGAACAGCAGCACATGGGTGGGCTGCGCCATGATAACGTCGATGGTGGTATAGCCGTCTATCGACCGCTGGTTAAAATCGACATCCAACGCAATGGTATAATGCCTGATATCCATAATGGCCTGCTCGGGCTTTAGTTTGCCGCCGGAGGTAAGGGTTTGCTGGGCGTTTGATCCTGTGGCTATCGACACCGCCAACAGGATGATTAAAATTTTGTGCATGGATGACTTATTTAAAGGATTAAAATCAATTGGTATCGTTTGCTTCCGTTTCTGAATGGTACCTTATCGGGAAATCATATTTTGATTTGATGGGTTGGTTGCCGCGCTTAGCCGGGATCCACTTCGGTGATTTTTTCAACAACTGAATCACCGAAGCATCAAACGATGGGGTAAGGCTTTTTACTACTTTAAAATCTGTTAAACTGCCGTCTTTCTCCACATAAAAAGTTAAAACAACCTCCTGCAGCGAGTCTGCGTTTTTATTTTTTGGCCATTTCAGGTTGTTCATCACATAGGAAAAAAGTGCAGACTGTCCACCAGGAAATTCTGGCGGTGTTAAGGCCTGCTGTTTTGTTACCGTTGTATGATGGGCAGTAATAATGTTTTTTGTTTTTGGATGAGCAATAACGCTAAGACATAGGAATGCGAAAGGAAAAAGTAAACCGTATTTCATGCTTTAAATATAATAAATCCCTTTAAAACAATCCTTTTTAGTACGCTATTCAATTTCAGGTAAGTAGCGCCAAAGAATATGCTTTCTTTTGTTTTTTAAGATTCTTATTGCAGGCTAAAATTGATCGGAACCGAATATTTTACTGGTATAAGTTTACCATTTTTAATGCCAGGTTTCCATTTAGGCGAACTTTTGATCAACCTTAAGGCTTCATCATCCAAATCCGGCGAAACACTGCGTGAAACTTTTATATCGGTTAAACTACCGTCTGTTTCAACTATAAAAGAAATATCTACCCGGCCCTGAATTTTGTTCTTTCTTGCATTTCGCGGGTATTTGATGCCATTTGAAAGGAATTTGTAAAATTCGTTTAATCCACCCGGAAACTCAGGGTTTTGATCTGTTGGTGAAAGTTTTGATGAATCTGCTTTCCCGGCCCGGTCAACATCCGGCGGGGTAGGTGGTGGGGTTGGTAGCGCGGTTTGGGCTATAACGCAGGTAAATGATAAAAATAAAATCCTGCAATAAAAAATGCCTTCATGATATTAATCGTTTATTGTAAAATTTATTGGCACGGTATACCTTACCCGGACAAGTTTTCCATTCTGTTTGCCGGGAATCCATTTAGGGGATTTTTTTAAAACGCGCAGTGCTTCTGCATCCAGTTCAGGCCATAACTTTTTCTCCACCTTAAAGTTAGTTAAACTACCATCCTTTTCGACAACGAAACTTATTAAAACACGACCTTGCACATCAATATCACCGTGGAATGGCCACTTTAAATTCTTACCTAAAAATTTATAAAATGCTTCGTCACCACCCGGAAACTTTGGTTTTCTATCAAGCGAATTCAGGTTGGTTATTATTATATTATCCTTTGAATGGCGTTTTGATTGTTTAGCTTGCCCATTTGCAATTATAAGAAACATTGAAAAAATAAGGGTTAGGTAAAGCCATTTCATACCCTAAATATACTAATTCTCCCTCACCAATAAACCATCTGCAAAATTGCGCAGGTATTGTTTATGGGCCTCGGGCAGGTTGATAGCATCCAGGGCAATAAAAGCTTTGTCGGCAAAGGTTTCCATGGCTTGCTCAGCGACTTCCCTGATATTTAGTTCGTCGTATATTTTGGTAACAGCGGCTACCTTTTGGTTATTATCAAACTCCTTCAAAGCTATCCAGGAATTCAGTTCTGTTTTTTGTACGCCGGTTGCCAGTTCCTGCGCCCGGATCAGTAACCAGGTTTTTTTATTGGAGATAATATCGCCGCCCACCTGTTTGCCGAATTTATCCGGGTCGCCGTAAACATCCAGGATATCGTCCTGCAGTTGAAACGCGATGCCCAGGTATTCGCCGAAATTATTGAGTAATTCCGCATCGTTCATTTCTGCGCCGCCAATTAAAGCGCCTATTTTTAATGCCCCGCCCAATAATACCGAAGTTTTCAGGCGGATCATTTCCAGGTATTCATCAACGTGTACTTCGGCCCGCGTTTCAAAATCCATATCCAGTTGCTGGCCCTCGCATACGCCAAGGGCCGTTTTGTTAAAAACATCCAGCACTTCGCGCAGTAAATGGTCTTCTACCTCCATCATCAGCTGGTAACTTAATACCAGCATGGCATCGCCTGATAAAATGCCCGTATTATGCCCCCAGCGTTCGTGTACGGTTATTTTACCGCGGCGCAGGGGTGCATTGTCCATAATATCGTCATGCATTAGCGTGAAGTTATGGAACACTTCAATAGCCAGGGCAGGAGATATCGCCTTGCGCACGTCGCCACCAAACAGATCACATGCCATCAATACCAGCGCCGGCCTGATGCGTTTACCACCCAATGCAAAAATAATGGGAAAATGGATAAAAGAGTGGGGTCGGATGTATGTCAAAAGATAGCACAAAGAGTTTTCCAAGCTGCAAAAGAATACTGCT
>NZ_CAIWNH010000022.1 GCF_903913935.1 uncultured Mucilaginibacter sp. | reverse complement strand
TGCTGCTGGTATCAGACCAGCCGATGATCCCTGAAGGCGTAAAAACCGCCGAAAGCGATTCAGCCGTTACCGACCAGTTTGTGGAAACCCATTTGCGGATAGGTATTGAATCGTTAAAGCAATTGATCAATAATGGCTTAACAGTGAAGCATTTGATTTTTTAGGTGGATGAGATGAATGGCTGAAAGGAATTCTTAATCAAATCCCAAAACTCATTCAACTGCTCACTTAATCAACCCTCAACAAGGATATATCATTTAAGAAAGCTAATTTTGCCCTATGTGGTACAACAATATATTGGAAACCGTAGGCAATACGCCGCTGGTGAAGTTAAACAGGGTAGCAAAAGACATCCCTGCAACGGTTTTGGCAAAGATAGAGACCACTAACCCCGGCAATTCTATTAAGGACCGTATGGCCATTAAAATGATCGAGGATGCCGAAAAAAGCGGTAAACTTAAACCCGGCGGGACTATCATCGAAGGTACATCTGGAAATACAGGTATGGGCCTGGCCATTGCGGCGGTGATCAAAGGCTACAAATGTATTTTCACCAGTACTGATAAACAAAGCAAGGAAAAATTTGACGCCCTGCGCGCTTTTGGCGCCGAAGTAATAGTTTGTCCTACCAACGTGGACCCTGAAGACCCGCGTTCCTACTACTCCGTTTCGTCGCGGTTGGAGCGTGAAGTGCCGAATTCATGGAAGCCGAACCAGTATGATAATTTATCCAACTCGCAGGCGCACTACGAGCAAACAGGTCCGGAAATCTGGGAGCAAACAGAAGGAAAAATCACCCACCTGATAGCAGGAGTGGGTACAGGCGGCACTATATCCGGCATTGCCAGGTATTTAAAGGAGAAAAATCCCGCTATACAGGTTCTGGGTATCGACACCTACGGCTCCGTATTTAAAAAATACAAAGAGACCGGGATCCTGGATAAAAATGAGATCTACCCATACATCACCGAAGGGATTGGCGAAGATTTTCTCCCGCAGAACGTTGCCTTTAACCTGATCGATCATTTTGAAAAAGTTACAGACAAAGATGCTGCTTTAATGACCCGTGAGATTGCGCGTAAGGAAGGCATTTTTGCCGGTAACTCCACCGGCTCGGCCGTTGCAGGGCTTTTGCAGATGAAGGACAGGTTTAAAGAAGGCGACGTGGTGGTCATCATTTTCCCTGACCATGGTTCCCGCTATATGGGTAAAATGTATAGTGACGACTGGCTGCGCGACAACGGCTTTTTAAAAGATGAAAAACTTACCGCAAGGGATATCATCCACCGGAAGGACAGCCAGCCCATTGTGACCATTGATTGCGAGCAAACCATCCTGGAGGCGATCAATACCATCAAGTCGCTCAATATTTCGCAGATCCCGGTTACGCAAAAAGGGATGGTCATCGGCAAGATCACTGAAAGCGACATCTTAACTTCGCTGATCGAAAACCCCTCCATCAAATCGCAGCCGGTAAAAAATATAGCTACCGCACCGTTTCCTTTTGTGGACCTGAATACCTCCATCGATAAAATATCCGCCATGATCAATAAGGATAACATTGCCGTATTGGTGGAAGATAACGGGCAGATAGAAATTATTACGCAATACGATATTATCAATGCGATCTCGGCCTGATAGGAGGTGAAAGGCGAAAGGATAAAGGTGAAAGGTTGTAACCTGCCAGACTTCCGAAGTTTTGGAAACTTCGGAAGTCTCCTTAGAAAACCATCACTCCAGCCTCTTCCTCGCCAACTCCTTGCTATATCTGTCCGTAAGGCCCTTTTTAGGGTGCACCAGGATGAAAACAGCGGTACCTTTTTCCCTGGCCAGCGGGTTTTCTACTTCGCCGATCTTCCGGTAACTTTCTAAGGCCGATTTAAAACTATTGATATTACCGCCGCCCTGGTCGTCTACATAAATAATGTATTCGCCATCCAGGTTATCGGGCGCCCAGAGGGTAAAACTGCTGTTGAGGGAAATGACCTCGGGTAAATTGAATTGTTTGTCGTAATGATGCAGGGCGCCGGCCTCGCCGTAGTTATCGGCATAGATCTGGGTATGTTTTTGCTGTTCGGGGGTTAAGGTTTTCCAGGCAGAATCTACTTTGGCAGCCATTTCGTCCCAGCCCAGCATGTCCGCGTAATCCTGCGTGGTAGCGTGAACTTTATGATCCTCCCAGGTCACCAAAAATTGCATGGCAGGCATGTTTTTACGGGCGAACCTGAAAAAAGAAAGCGTTTGGCCGAACGACAGTACGGGCAACAGCATCGGGAGGATCAACAGCCCAGGCACGGTGAATATCGCAATCACCACGCCACGAAGCGCCAGCCCGCTTGCTTTCAGCCATCGCTCAAAGCCAAAGCCTCCCGCAGCAAACAGCATGGGGTAGGCGCCAAACAGGTAATAGGGTTTGCCATGCATCACCAGCAAAAATGTAAAGATCAGCACAAAAGCAATGGCCAGGAACTGGAATTTATGCAGCCTGACAGAGAACAATAAAAATATAAAGCCGGTAAGCCACACAAACAGGGCAATACCGTTTACCATTAATTCCTGTTTAATATAGTCGGAGGGCTGGATATAGTCCAATTGTTCTTTTTGCAGCGTACTCATGTGGGTAAACACCGGTAAATGGTGTTGAAATTGCCAGATAATATTAGGCAGCCAAATCAAAACAGCAAGCAACGCGGCGCCTAAAATATGCCTGTTCAACAGCATTTTACGCTGTTTACTGATCAGGATGCCAAAAAGCAGCGAAAAGGTAAAAAACGCCATGGAATATTTGGTGAGCATGCCAACGCCTACTACTAACCCCAGGAAGTATAAATATTTAACCGCGGAGGTATTGCAATATTTTACCAGGAACCAAACGGCCAAAACCCACCAAAGCTGGTCAAATACCACCGGCTGGAAGAGGTAATCGCTGGCCGCGAAGGCGGGCGAGAAGATCAGCGCCAGGCAGGCCAGGGCGATGGCAAACCTTTTACCGCCCAGTTCAACGGTGATTTGCCCGGTGAGCCAAACGATAAGGCCCGCCGCAATGGTAGGGAAGATACGGGCTGCAAATACAGAATTGCCAAATATAGAGATGGTGATCTTTGCCAGCAGGGCAATAAATGGCGGTACTTCTTTATACCCCCAATCCAGGTGATCGGCCAATACCAAATGTAAAAACTCGTCGCGGTGAAAACCGAAATGAGCAATTGCCAGCAAATTCAGACCAATTTTAATCAATACAAAAATCAGAATAAAACTGGAATAGGTTGATCTCCGGTTCTTATAGGGCATTTATAATCGCGTTTGCGATAAAGATAGATATTTTGAGGTGAAAGGTGAAAGCTGAAAGGCGAAAGGCGAAAAATATAGAAAGAGATAAAGCCTTTTAACCCTTTACCTTTCGCCTTTCACCTTCTCCATCAAATCCGTTTAATATTCGCGCCCAGCGCTATCAGGCGTTTATCGATATACTGGTAGCCGCGTTCAATTTGTTCGATGTTATAGATGGTTGATTTACCCTTTGCAGAAAGCGCGGCAATTAACAGGGCAACCCCGGCACGGATGTCAGGTGAGGTCATGGATATACCGCGCAACTGCACCTGTTTATCCAGGCCAATAACTGTTGCGCGGTGCGGATCGCACAAAATGATCTGGGCGCCCATATCCAGCAGTTTATCTACAAAAAACAGGCGGCTTTCAAACATTTTTTGGTGGATCAGTACCGATCCTTTGGCTTGTATGGCCACTACCAGGCAAATGCTCAACAAATCGGGCGTAAAGCCGGGCCATGGGGCATCGGCGATGGTCATGATGGACCCATCAATAAAGGTATCTATCTCGTAATGTTTTTGCGCCGGGATAAATATATCATCACCCCTTAACTCCATTTGGATACCGAGGCGTTTAAAAACGTCAGGGATCATCCCCAGCTCATTATAACGTACGTCTTTGATGGTGATCTCAGATTCCGTCATGGCAGCCAGGCCGATAAACGAACCGATCTCGATCATGTCCGGCAGTAAACGGTGTTCCGTTCCGCCAAGTTCAGCAACGCCTTCAATACTCAACAAATTCGAACCTATGCCGCTGATCTTCGCGCCCATGCGGTTTAGCATTTTACAAAGTTGCTGTAAATAAGGTTCGCAGGCAGCATTGTAAATGGTAGTAGTGCCTTTTGCCAAAACCGCAGCCATCACAATGTTGGCAGTCCCGGTAACTGATGCTTCGTCCAATAAAATATAGGTACCCTTTAAGTTGGAAGCGTCTACATTAAAAAATCCATTGGATGGGTCGTAATTGAACTGTGCGCCCAGTTTTTCAAAGCCCAAAAAGTGGGTATCCAACCTGCGGCGGCCAATTTTATCGCCACCAGGTTTAGGGATGGCCGCCTTGCCAAAACGTGCAAGCAGTGGGCCAACGATCATAATAGACCCCCGTAGCCCGCCACCTTTTTCTTTAAAGGCATCTGATTTAAAAAAGTCAAGGTCGATATTTTTTGCTTCAAAACTATAGGTATCCGGTGCAAGCTTTTCAACTTTTACCCCCATATCGCCCAGCAATTCTATCAGTTTATTTACATCTTTAATATCAGGAATATTGCTGATAGTGATCTTTTCGCCGGTCAATAAAACCGCTGAAAGCACCTGTAGTGCTTCGTTTTTTGCTCCCTGCGGAATGATCTCGCCTTTTAGCGGTTTACCGCCGATTATTTCAAATGCGTTGGTCATGTTTAGTTCATGGTTCATGGTTCATTGTTCATGGTTGGATTAGGTTTTAGCTATTAACTTATCCATTATAAACAATTAAGCCAGTTAATACTTTAGTTGATGATTCACGGCTTGTGGTAGATAGTCGTCTTTTACGATGAACTATCAACCATGAACCATGAACCAATTAATATATTGTTCGCGGATCATGTTTTGTGGGCGATGTTCCGGTCTTTTTTACCATGAACTATCAACCATAAACCATGAACCAATTAATACTTTAGTTGATGATTCATGGCACGTAGTTGATATTCGTTTTTCACTATGAACTATCCACCATGAACCCATTAATACTTTAGTTGATGATTCCTGGCACGTAGTTGATATTCGTTTTTCACTATGAACTATCAACCATGAACCATGAACCCATTAATATTTCTTCGCGCCGCCGCTATTGCGGTTACGGTTTTGGTTGTTGTTATTGTTACGCGGGTTGTTATTGTTGTTGGTACGGCCGCGGTTATTTTGATTATTATTATTGTTGGTACGGCCGCGGTTGTTTTGGTTATTGTTGGTATTATGCGGTATCGAACGGTATTCAACCTTGTTCAGGTTGATGTTTTCCTCGAGTTTTAATTGCCCGCCGGATAGGTTATACAAGTCAGAAAGGATGATCTCGTCAGCCACTGAATCTTTATTCCATTGTACATAAGCCATTTTCATAAAGTTAGCGATAGCTTGCACCATATGGCGTTTGCGATCGGCATCATCTATACTTTTGGCTTTTTCAATCATCAATTCAATGGTTTTGCCATAGTGTTTATACTTGATACGCTGGTGCGGATACCTTAGCGGCTCGGGTTTCATATGGATAGCTTCCGTCGAAGGTTTCGGGTATGGCGAATCTACATCGATCTGGAAATCTGAAATAATATGCAGGTGATCCCACAGTTTGTGTTTAAAATCGGCCACGTCGCGCAAGTGGGGGTTCAGGAAACCCATCAGGTCAATCACCACCTGGGCGTAACGGTTACGTTCTTCTTTGGTAGGCAGCGCAACAATATATTTTACCATATTTTGTACGTTGCGGCCATATTCAGACAGGATAAGTTTATTCCTGGTTGAGTTATAATCAAAATTTTCGGGCATAGTTGTATAGCTATGTAATGAATAGAATTATTGGAAGTTTAAAATCAGCACAGACATTATTTCCTAAAAAAAGCCGGAAATAACAGGCCAAAGTTGAATTTACCTGAACAGGTAACGCAAATATAAAGCAATTGTGTGAAAATGCAAATTGTTTTTTTAGTCGGTAAAGTCCGAAAGTCCGAAAGAAAAAAGTAACTAGTTTTAACATTCCAACCTTTCAACTTTACAACATTTCAACTACTATTCCTATTTTCGCACATGCGTCATTCAGTCATTATTACCAAAATCGATATTTACAGGTTCAGCATCCCGATGGTGCCGTTTACCATAGCTACGGGAACTATGGATCATGCACAAAATGTGTTTATAAGGGTACACACAGATGCCGGTTTTTATGGGGTGGGAGAGTGTTCTGCCTTCCCGATGATTGTTGGCGAAACCCAGGATACCTGTTTAATAATGGCAAAGGAATTTGCCGGGCTTTGGATCGGGAAAGACGCACTTGATATTGAAGCCCGTTTGCAGCAGCTCCATAGTTTTACCTCCGGCAATACGACAATTAAAAGCGCCTTCGATATGGCATTGTATGATATTGCGGCAAAACATGCAGCCTTGCCGCTTTACAGGTTTTTGGGTGGAGAGAAACGGGTGGTAGAATCGGATATAACAATTGGGATCGCATCGCCCGAAATGATGGCCGAAAAAGCGATAGCATTTAAAAAATCAGGTGCCAATATCCTTAAAGTAAAATTAGGGAAGGATGCTGCAGGGGATATTGAACGCGTAAAACAGATCCGCGAAGCTGTAGGAGAGGGGCTTGAAATACGGATTGATGCCAACCAGGGCTGGAGTTTTGACGATGCCGTTTTTGCATTGCAAGCCATTGGCCAGTATCATATAGCGTTTTGTGAGCAACCAATGCGTACCTGGTATGACGATCGGCTGCCTGAGTTGATAAAGCTATCCCCCGTAAAAATTATGGCAGATGAAAGTGTGTATAATCATCATGATGCCCGCAAGCAGATCAATAGCGGTTCATGTGCTTATATTAATATAAAGATGGCTAAATCAGGCGGGATATTTGAAGCCAAACAGATCCACGACCTTGCCGCCGCCAAAGGTATTGCCTGTATGATGGGTGGCATGCTGGAGAGCCGCATTGCCTTAAGTTTAAAGCTGCATTTTGTATACGCCAGCCCCAATATTAAGTTTTACGACATGGATACCTGTATGCTCGGTCACCTGGTTGATCCCTGCATCGGAGGAGTTACCTATGATGGCTATAAATTAAATATCGCTGACCAGCCGGGTATCGGGGCCGATGCGGATGAAGCTTTTTTGGAGGGATGCGAAAAGTTTACTGCCTGAACACGATTTATAGGATTTATAAGATTCGAAAGATATAAATCCACCTCATCTTGTAAATCTTATAAATCCTATAAATCGTGTTCAGACACTCAACTCCGCAAAATATTTATGAAACAGCGGGATGGTTTCGATTCCCTTATAATAATTAAACACGTCGTACTTCTCATTAGGCGAGTGCAGTGCATCACTATCCAATCCAAAGCCCATTAAAACGGTTTTTATCCCCAATTCAGCCTCAAACAGGGATACAATCGGGATACTTCCACCGCCGCGTGTCGGAATAGGGTCCTTACCAAACGATGTTTTGATTGCTTTTTGGGCAGCGCGGTAGGCAATACTGTCCGTTGGTGTAACCGCAGGTTCGCCGCCATGGTGCGGTGTTACTTTTACCTTTACCGATTTTGGCGCTATTTTTTCGAAATGCGTGGTAAACAGCCTGGTGATTTCATCGGATGTTTGGTTGGGTACCAGCCTCATGGATATTTTAGCATGCGCTTTTGAAGGCAGGACAGTTTTGGCGCCTTCGCCGGTGTAACCGCCCCAAATACCATTTACCTCAAGGGTTGGCCGGGTACCGGTACGTTCGAAGGTAGTATATCCTTTTTCACCCCAAAGCTCTTCAACGCCCAGGTCAGTTTTATATTCCTGCTCGTCGTATGGTGCATTGTTGAGTTCCCTGCGTTCTGTTGCCGTTAATTCAACTACTTTGTCATAAAAGCCAGGAATAGTAACATGATTGTTCTCATCGTGCATGGACGCGATCATTTTAGCCAGGATAGTTGCCGGGTTAGCCACCGCACCGCCGTACACGCCTGAATGCAGGTCGCGGTTTGGGCCGGTTACTTCTACTTCAAGGTACGATAAACCACGCAAGCCTGTCTCCAGCGAAGGGTGATCCATGCTGATCATAGAGGTGTCAGAAATAAGCACGACATCAGCCTTTAATTTTTCTTTATTGGCCTTTACAAAAATACCAAGGTTTGATGATCCAACTTCTTCTTCCCCCTCAATCATAAATTTGATATTGCAGGGCAAAGTATTGGTTTGCATCATTAGCTCAAAAGCTTTAACATGCATATAAAATTGCCCCTTGTCGTCGCAGGCACCGCGGGCGTATATTTTTCCATCACGGATGGTAGGCTCGAAAGGGGGGGTGTTCCAAAGTTCCAGGGGGTCAGCAGGCTGAACATCATAGTGCCCATAAACCAAAACAGTTGGTTTGTTTGCATCAGTGATTTTTTCACCATAAATTATAGGGTATCCGGCAGTTGCACAAACTTCAACGCTATCAGCTCCCGCATCGCGCAATTTTTGGGCGACAAAATCTGCGGTTTTAAGTATATCAGCTTTGTATTTCGGATCGGCGCTTACCGACGGGAAACGAAGCAGCTCAAACAACTCATCCAATAACCGT
This sequence comes from uncultured Mucilaginibacter sp., assembly GCF_903913935.1. Taxonomy (GTDB): domain Bacteria; phylum Bacteroidota; class Bacteroidia; order Sphingobacteriales; family Sphingobacteriaceae; genus Mucilaginibacter. The sequence continues at coordinate 272 of NZ_CAIWNH010000022.1, read as the reverse complement.
TGTTTGTTGTTTTTTACATATTGTTTTATAAGCTCCATGATTTTGAATTTGGAGCAAATATAGGGTTTGTTCCGCCACAAAGTAACGAATAAAAATAAGTGTTTATCCGTTGAATGACAACCAGGGTACGGATAAACGGCGGGTTACATTAAACATGCACAAACCTAAAAACAGGCATTATTTAATAAAATAGTTGTGTGGGATTTTATTTACAGGGTGGAGAATGCTCCACGTATTTAAGAAAGTGTGAGCAAAAAAAAAGCTTGTTTCTT
>NZ_CAIWNH010000021.1 GCF_903913935.1 uncultured Mucilaginibacter sp. | reverse complement strand
GCTAATTTTACCTAATCTAATTTACGTATTTTTTATACGACAATTTGAATTACACCCTCTGAAATTACCAGTTTTTCAACTTTCGGACATTTCAGTCTTCCCGACTTTCCCACTTTTTCAATTCTCCAACTTTTTCCCTACCTTTGCCCCTCCAAAAGCAGGCGCATGAAAACCTGCGCAATATTTAAGTTTAAATACCCGTAAAAGATGAATATTTCACAGGAAAAGATCGATAACCTGAATGCAGTTGTAAAAATTAATATCAATCCTGAAGATTACCAGGCCCGCGTTGATAAAGCCATTAAGGACCAGGCTAAAAAAGCTAAAATACCCGGTTTCCGCCCCGGTATGGTGCCCCCCTCGCATATCAAAAGAATGTACGGCAAAAGCATCCTGGTTGATGAGATCAATAACCTGCTTTCAGATACCCTGAACAAATACATCGACGAAGAAAAACTGGAAGTTTTGGGCCAGCCCCTTCCAAAAATCGACGAAGACAAACATTATAACTGGGATTTTACCGACAATTTTGAGTTTAACTATGAATTGGGTTTAGCGCCTGATTTTACGGTTGATTTTTCAGCAAATGATAAAATAGCCCAATATGTCATCAAAGTTGACGAGGAAACTTTAGCTGCCCGGATCAAAAATATCCGCAGAAGCTATGGCAAAATGACAAATCCTGACGTATCGGCAGACGATGATGTGCTTTATTCCGATTTGGCGCAGCTTTCACCGGATGGTTCTGTTTTTGAGGATAGAATTGCCATAACCGCGTCGGTACGACTTGACCAGGTAAAGGATGAAGCAATAAAAGCATCATTGATCGGCCTGAAAAAAGGAGACGTGGTTACGCTGGATATTCAGAAAGCATATGATAACGATGCAGCTAAAATTGCTGGTTTATTAAAAATTGATGAAGAAACAGCGGCAGATCTGAAATCAAACTTTCAGTTAACCGTTAAAAACGTTAACCGTTTGGAAGAAAGCGATCTGAACCAGGAGTTCTTTGATAAATTATTTGGTGAAGGAACAGTAAGCAATGAAGAAGAATTCAGGGCGAAAATTACTGAAGAAATTGAAGGCATGATGGCGCAGGATGCTGAACGCAAATTGCAGGAAGAAATTTATAATTATACCATCAATAAATTCCAGTTTACGTTGCCTGATGAGTTTTTGAAACGCTGGTTAAAGGCAAGCGACGAAAAAATGACCACAGAGGATTTGGAAGGCGGCTATAGCGATTTTGCACAAAACCTGAAGTGGACGCTGATCGGCAATAAGATCATCAGGGAGCAGGACATCAAGATCGACTATGAAGATGTTTTTCAAACTGCAAAATTCCGTTTGGATCAGCAATTCAGGATGTACAGCCCGCAAGCTTTAAGTGACGAGCAATTGGGCCAGTACACTGTACAATACCTGCAGAATAAGGAAAACGCCAACAAGATATTTGAAGAAGTAAAAGCTTTAAAAATATTCGCTTTTATCAAAAGCGTGGTTACTTTGGATCCTAAGGAAATTCTTTATACCGATTTCCAGAAGCTGTAGGGGAGTCCGGTAAGTCAGTAAAGACCGAAAAGTCCGGAAGACAAGAAAGACAAAACAAGAAGTATTTGTCATTGGGTGGTAACATTTTCTACCCGGTGACAAATACCTGTATCAATTGCCGTTTCATTGCATGGAGTGCATGTCCCAGGGAACGGTATCGTCGTGGCAAGGTTTATTCATAAAATATAACTGTTTGCCGCTTTTCGCATGTAATGCGCTATCCTCATCAAATTTTTTCTTTCGGACTTCCGGACTTTACCGACTTTCGGACTTTAAAAATAACAACTATATTTATCGCGATTAAAACCCGCATCTTAACAAAAGTATCATGAGTAATATTGATAAAAACGAATTCAGAAAATACGCTGTTAAACATCACCGTATCAACAGTATCTATGTAGATAAATTTATAGCCGGCGTTGAAAGAAGTACCCTGCCAACCGGGATGACCCCGTACATCATCGAGGAGCGCCAGTTAAATGTTGCCCAAATGGACGTGTTTTCGCGTTTAATGATGGACCGTATTATTTTCCTTGGCGATGCCATCTATGAAAATATTGCAAACATTATCCAGGCGCAATTGCTTTTCCTGCAATCAGCGGATAACAAACGTGATATCCAGATCTATATCAATTCACCGGGCGGTTCAGTTTATGCCGGTTTAGGTATTTATGATACCATGCAGTTTATTTCAAACGATGTGGCTACAATTTGTACAGGCATGGCAGCTTCAATGGCGGCCGTTTTATTGTGCGCAGGTACCAATGGCAAAAGGGCGGCTTTACCGCATGCAAGGGTAATGATCCACCAGCCATCAGGCGGCGCGCAAGGGCAGCAATCTGATATTGAAATTACCTATCACGAAATAACAAAACTGAAAAAAGAATTATACCAGATCATTGCCGACCATAGCGGTGCGCCGTTTGAAAAGGTATGGGATGCATCTGATCGTGACCATTGGATGATTGCCGAAGAAGCCAAGGAATTTGGTATGGTAGATGAGATTTTACGCGGCACCAAGACAAGTAAATAAATTCGGTAAACCTGCCTGCCGGCAGGCAGGGTCGGAAAGATCGATTTTATGCCGGAATGAAACAAAATCGGCACTATGCACGTAGTATTAACATTAAGCAATCATTTTTTTAACTTTCGGCCTTCCGCCCATAGCGGGGGTTCCGACTTTGAATAAAAATTGTTAATTTTGTACCTCAATAATAAACCAAATGAATAAAAACAGCAAGGAAATCAGGTGTTCGTTTTGCGGGGCCGGTAAGCAGGATTCTCTTATGCTGATAGCCGGACTTGATGCGCATATCTGTGATAAGTGCGTCAACCAGGCCAATGAGATCCTCGCAGAAGAGCTGAAGGTAAGGAAAGTGAAGGCATCGCCCTCAGTACCTGCCATGCTTAAACCAGCCGAGATAAAAGGCCACCTTGACCAGTATGTGATCGGGCAGGATGATGCGAAAAAGATATTATCAGTTGCGGTTTACAATCATTACAAACGTTTAAACCAGCGCATTGATAAGGATGAGGTGGAGATTGAAAAATCAAACATCATTATGGTGGGCGAAACCGGTACAGGTAAAACTTTACTGGCAAAAACGCTTGCCAAAATATTAAATGTTCCTTTTTGTATATGCGATGCTACGGTATTAACCGAAGCGGGTTATGTAGGGGAGGATGTTGAAAGTATTTTAACCCGCCTGCTGCAATCAGCCGATTACGATGTAGCTACTGCCGAACGCGGCATAGTTTACATTGACGAGGTAGACAAGATAGCCCGCAAAAGCGACAATGCTTCTATCACCCGCGATGTATCAGGCGAGGGAGTTCAACAGGCCCTTTTGAAGATTCTGGAAGGAACCATGGTGAATGTTCCGCCACAAGGCGGGCGCAAGCACCCCGATCAAAAAATGATCACCGTTAATACCAATAACATCCTGTTTATCTGCGGTGGTGCGTTTGATGGTATCGACAGGAAGATCGCCAACCGTTTGCGCACGCAAACTGTAGGTTACCGGATGAAACGGGATGACGGCGAAGTGGATATGAAAAACCTGTACAAATACATCACTCCACAGGATTTGAAGTCCTTCGGTTTAATACCCGAGCTGATTGGCCGTTTGCCGATATTAACTTACCTAAATCCATTGGACAGGGAAGCATTACACAATATCTTAACCGAGCCTAAAAACTCCTTATTAAAACAATACAAAAAGTTGTTTGAATATGAAGGCGTAAAGCTGGAGTTTGAAGATGAAGTGCTTGACTTTATTGTGGATAAAGCGGTTGAATTTAAATTAGGCGCCCGTGGTTTGCGCTCTATCTGCGAAGCGATCATGATCGATGCCATGTTTGAGTTTCCATCAAAAAAAGATGTGAAACGACTGCTGGTGACTTTAGATTACGCGCACGAAAAGTTCGACAAATCGGACCTTAAAAAATTAAAGGTGGCTTAATAAAGAAGACATATTAAGTTTTTATATTTGAAATAATGACAAGCCCTGGTGAATGCCGGGGTTTGTTGTATAAGTACCCCGGCCCTCTAAAGGGGGTGATAGTCTGGTAAGCGAGAATTTAAGAATTGAATATCGAATAATGAATTTTGAATGCCGAACGCCCATGTTTTTTACTTCAATATTCTACATTCGTTATTCGGTGTTCGAAATTAAAATCTTTAATTGACAGCTATGCCCTAAAATGGGAAGAATATATCACTATGAATGAACAATTAGCTATAAAAAAAGACGAACAGTCCGGAAAAAAGCCCAAAGAGGTATCCTCAGCGGTGACTTCGGGCTTAAAAACCAAGGAGTCCATTGTGACCAACTGGCTGCCGCGCTATACCGGCCGCACCCTGGCTGAATTTGGAAGTTACATTATCCTTACCAATTTTTCGAAATACATTACTTTGTTTTCGCAATGGAACGATAATGCGCCAATTATGGGCTTAGATAAACCGATGCAAAGCGTTACGGCTAATGGTATTACCATTATCAATTTTGGTATGGGCAGTTCTGTTGCCGCAACCATTATGGATCTCCTCACCGCTATCCACCCCAAAGCGGTTATATTTTTAGGGAAATGCGGCGGCCTTAAAAAGAAAAACAAGGTAGGCGACCTGATATTGCCGATCGCCGCCATCAGGGGTGAAGGCACCTCTAACGATTACCTGCCTCCTGAAGTGCCTGCATTACCAGCCTTCGCACTGCAAAAAGCCATCTCAACCACCATACGCGACTTTGGCCGCGATTACTGGACCGGCACCTGTTATACCACTAACCGCCGCGTTTGGGAGCACGACAAGGAGTTTAAACGTTACCTGAAGAAATTGAGGGCGATGGCTGTTGATATGGAAACCGCGACCATTTTTACTACCGGCTTTGCCAACAAGATCCCTACCGGAGCCCTGCTGCTGGTATCAGACCAG
>NZ_CAIWNH010000020.1 GCF_903913935.1 uncultured Mucilaginibacter sp. | reverse complement strand
TGTTTGATTGATGGAAATATGCTCTGCTTCATTGGTAAAGAGAAATGAAAATATCGATAGGATGTTTATACATTTGGTAAACCCAAAACACCATGAGTTCACGCCGCAATTTTGTTAAAAGCACTGCCGCAGGCTTAGGCCTGCTTACTTTACCTGGTATTTTAAGCGCCGACCCCAAAAATCCATTAGAAAAGAAAAGGATCGTTTGTGTTGGCGGCCATCCTGACGACCCGGAAAGCGGCTGCGGCGGTACATTAGCCAAACTCGCCAATGCCGGGCACGGGGTAACCATCATTTATTTAACAACCGGCGAAGCGGGCATACCCGGCACCAGCCATGATGAGGCCGCCCGCATCCGCAAACAGGAAGCCATTAATGCTTGTAAAATTCTAAATGCTAAACCTGTTTTTGCCGGGCAGATTGATGGCGACACCTTTGTGAGCAACGAAACCCTTAAACATGTGCAGGATTTAATTGCAGCCGAAAATCCCCACCTGGTTTTTACCCATTGGCCAATTGATTCGCATAAGGACCACCAGTGCGCCAGCCTGCTCACCATACAAACATGGGTACGAAGCGAAAATAAATTCCCGTTATATTTTTTTGAGGTTTGCGCAGGCGAACAAACCATGGGTTTTAAACCGACAGATTTTATTGATATTACCGATACACAGGAACAAAAACGCAAATCGGTGTATTGCCATACCAGCCAGGATCCTCCGGGCATTTACGGCTGCGGGCATGCCTCTATGGAAGAATTTCGAGGCCGCGAGTTGGGTGTAAAAGCCGCCGAAGGTTTTGTGCGGATGACTGGAAAAGGCATGGGTGGTTTTTCTGTTTAGGTTGCTTTGTTTTAAAGGTTGTAATAAGTTGTAAGGGCTGTAAAAAATACTAATGTCGTGTCAACCATACATTGACCAACGTCAATCTACAAGTTCATTGAACGCAAAAAAGCACAAAAAGGGTTTACACAGGGTTTACACTTTCAGGTTTTTAATTTTGCAAATATCTAATAATGAGTTATTTACAGGCTTACGCATTAAAACAGGGTTTACACTATTTTGCATAACCTCTCCCGGTATTTTTAAGCTGTTCTAATAAACCCTGAACGTCAATTTTTGACTGACATGACACTAATCCCTTTTTACCATGAACTATGATCCATGAACCATGACCTACCTGACTAACGCAGTAGGCAAGCCGTCAATACTCAGCATATTTTTTTCGGCCTTGTATGATTCAAGCACCTCAGCGCCTTTACTGGCGACCCATTTTGGCATAGTATCCCGTTCGCCCTCGTATTGATAGTATGGCACAACATAACCGCAGGAAGTTTGTACCATATCAATATCGGCCACGATAATTTGCCGGGTCGACATGACGAGGTTAAAGTGCTGAGCCAACGCTTCCCAGTCTTCATCGCCCGGTATCACTGAATAACCTTTACCGTAAAGGCGCAGGATCATCGGCGGACCGTCATAAGCGCAAAACATAAAGGTGATCCGGCCATTCTCAAGGATATGCGCTGACGTTTCGTTCCCGCTCCCGATAATATCCATATAAGCCACCCTGTTTGGTGACAACACCCGGAAACAATCCATTCCCTTTGGCGACAGGTTAACATGCCCATCGGCACTCAAAGGCGCCGAAGCCACAAAAAACATTTTTTGTTTTTCAATAAATGCTTTTTGCTGATCGGGTATTTCGTTATAAAACTTGCCCATAATTTTAATGCTGATCAAATTTAATCCTATTTTTTTATTGCGTGCCGAAACCGGCGCCTTTTTATTGCTTTATATTACAATTTGATCCAGGAATAACAATATGGCGGCTTTGTTTATCATTTGTTAATATGGCGTTAATATAAAGGTGTCTTGCCAAACCTATTTTTGCGGCTTACACTTCCCCCCGATCCATGATGGCAATATATTCCTGTAAACACTTTCTGAACGTTAAAAAAGCAACGACAACAACCCTATTTTTTGCCTTGCTTTTTTGCCTTGCTTTTTTTGTCCCTGCGACTGGTTTGTGCCAGGGTAAAAATGCTTCAACGATAGAGTTGATATTTACTTCCGACGCCCATTTTGGTATCAGCCGCAAAGCTTTCAGGGGCGACAGTAACGTAATTTCGGAAAAAGTAAATAAAGCGATGGTTGCCCAAATGAACAGTTTGCCGGGCTTATCTTTTCCAGCAGACAGCGGGGTAAACGCTGGCAAAAAAATCAGCGGCATTGATTACCTGGTAGAAGGAGGAGATATTGCGAACCGGATGGAAATACCGATCCAGAGTGCCGCGGCATCCTTTGCCCAGTTTAGTGATACCTATTTTAAGGGGATAACCCTAAAGGGCCATGATCAACGATCGACACAGTTTTTGATAGTGCCCGGCAACCACGATATCACCAACGCTATTGGCTTTTATAAACCGATGCAGCCGCTTACCGACCCAAGTTCGATGGTTAATATTTATAACCTGATGCTGAAACCGGTAAAACCAATGACTAACGAGGCGTACAATTACGCTACCGATAAGATCAATTACTCAAGGGATATAAAGGGCATACATTTTATGTTTATCACCCTATGGCCCGATTCAGCCGAAAGGATCTGGATGGAAAAAGACCTTAATAAGGTAGCCCATAATACGCCGGTAATAATTGTTACGCATGACGAACCTGAATGCGAGGCGAAACATTTTACCAACCCTGCCGCGCCGCATGATATGACCAAACAAAACAAGTTTGAAAACCTTGTTACCGAGTACTACAAAGAGGGCAACGCTGCCGTAAAAGGCCAAACCGATTTGGAACAGCGCGGCTGGGTGAAATTCCTTAAAGCGCATCCCAATGTAAAGGCATATTTGCACGGCAATACCAACTTCAACGAGTTTTATACCTACCAGGGTCCTGATAAAGACATCTCGCTCCCGGTATTCAGGGTTGATTCACCAATGAAAGGAGAAATCTCATCAAAAGATGAAACCAAACTGTCTTTTCTACTTATTTCAATTGACCCGGTGGCCTTAAAACTAACCGCAAGAGAATGTTTGTGGGACACCAAACCATCCGACCCTACCGCCAAAGTAGTTTTCGGTGAAAGTAAAACTATATCGCTGCATTAAAATACTTACCCCTGTACTTTATCATTTTACAACAAAGGCTTGCGAGGTTTTCATACCACCGCAAGCCTTTTTTTAACTAATCTCCAGTCTCTAATCACTAATCAACTATTCCACTACCAACGTTTCCATTGAGTGTGCAGGGCTGGTTGTTTTAGCTGCTTTGCCCTTTATCCATAAAAGGTAATCAATATCCTTATCGGTTTTGTTCATTACTACTACGGCTATTTTGCCGTCAGTATTGATATAAGCAGTGCTCAAAAGCATATCGCGGCTGGCAGCGCTAACGATGCGCCTTGCTCCCGGGTGAATAAATTTAGAGAAGTGACCAATGTAATAATAAGCGTTGGTATAGGTAATCTGCCCGGTTTTGGTATCCGCATGTACCGGCGCGAAACAGAAATTACCCACGTGGTTTGGCCCGCCCTTTTCGTCCAGTAATACGTTCCAATCCGTCCAGCCTACGGTGCCGGCATTAAAATCATTGATCATTGAAGTACCGTATTTTTCGCCAAGTGCCCAATCGTTTACTTTGCTCAGGTCAAACTTTTCGGCGCAACCTTCGGTAAATATCAAATGCGTATTGGGGAAGGATTCCGCCACGCGGCGCTCGTTTTCAAAATTCATATTGGCGCCGGTCCATGTTTCATACCAGTGGTAGCCTATACCCCAAACATATTTTGCTGCTTCAGGATCTTCAAGTATAGTGCTGGCCTGCTGGTACATCAGGTCGCGGTTATGGTCCCAGGCAATCAGCTTTTTGTTGGCCATACCTGCCTTATACAAAGTGGGGCCTAAAAAATTCTTGATGAAATCACGTTGATCTTCCGCAGTGTACAGGCATGATTCCCAGCTTTGTGTAGCCATCGGCTCATTTTGCACACTCAATCCCCAAATAGGTATCCCAAGCTTCTCGTAGCTTTTAATAAATTTTACATAAAAGTTTGCCCAGCTCTGGTCAAATTCAGGTTTTAGTTTGCCGCCATGCAAAACATCGTTATTGGTTTTCATCCATCCCGGCGGGCTCCATGGTGATGCAAACAAAGTAAGCTTACCACCTGCCGCTTTTATTACTTCTTTAATAAACGGGATGCGGTATTGCTTATCATGGCTCACATCAAAAGTTTTTAATGCGGCGTCATTCTCTTTCACATAACTATAGGTTCCGCTGGAGAAATCGCAGCTCTGGATATTGGTGCGGCCAAGGGAATAGCCTATACCTTTGGTTTTATCATAGTAAGCCGTAAGTAATTCCTGTTGCTTATCCTTTGGCAGCTTGTAAAAAGTCTCGGCAGATGCATCCGTCAAAGCGCCACCGATGCCCAGCATAGTCTGGAATTTTTTAGATGGGTCAACAAACACCGCCACTTCGGTTTCAACCGGTTGGGGTTTATCAGTAAAATGCAGTGTTTCGGTTTGCGTTAAGCGCTTATCGGAGTTTTCGGCGGTCAGATAAACTTTTACCGTTTTGTTTTTAGCTGAATAGGCGGCTGCCTTTTGCGCATTTCCCGCGTGGGCAACAAACAGAAATAAACCGGCAAAAGCAAGGCTTATCAGGGATGATTCTTTTTTCATAATTTAAGGCGTGAGATATACTATAACGGGTATAGCGGTTTACAAGACTCAAATTTATTCATTTTAGTTGACTTTAGTTTAAAATGTTGTAACAGATTGTAAAGGTTGAAAAAGGGTTACCTTTATTGAATTTTGTATATTAACTACAACCTTTTCAACTCCTTATAACCCTTACAACCCACAACCACTGTAACAAAACCGTACACTTACCGTACGGAATTGTAACAGGGCACAAAGCTTAATTCATATTAAATAACTGTAAATCAATAAATTACAACAACGGCATGAATGTTAATTAACTATTATTTCGATATTGGTTAAAAGCAAAAGGCGAAAGGTAAAAGGCAAAAGGTAAAAGGCAAAAGGTTAAAAGCTGCACGAGCTAACCAGCTAAACACCAATGAAGCAATGAACTATTGAACCAATGAACTAATGAACTAATGAACCAACCATGATAAAGAACTACCAAAAAACTGCCTTTCGTTCCCTGCAAAAAAACAAGGGGTTTACTGCTATCAATGTGCTGGGGCTTGCTTTGGGCCTTGCCACATGTTTGCTCATTGTTTTTTATGTGTTTGATGAATTGAGTTATGATCGTTATAATGTTAATGCCGATCGTATTTACCGCGTAAACGAAGATTTAAAATTGGGCAATAACCGCGTTCAATATGCAGTTTGCATGGCACCGCTTGCACAAACATTAAAAAGTGTTTTTCCGGATGTTGAAAACACCGTCAGGCTTAAAAACATAGGCGGGATGCATGTAAACAAAGGGTCTGAAAGATTTTTAGAATATAGCGCCGTTTTTGCTGACCCTTCGGTTTTTGATGTTTTTACATTGCCCATTATTTATGGCGATAAAAAAACAGCCTTAACCGAACCAAATACGGTAGTAATTACCGAGGCTACCGCAAAAAAATATTTTGGCAGAACGGATGTTGTCGGTGAAAACTTAATCATCGACGGAAATTTGGAAAGGCCTATTAAGGTTACTGCGGTAATTAATAATATTCCCGAGCAATCGCATTTTCATGCGGACTTCCTGGTGTCAATGTCGTCCAACCCTGAGAGCCGGTCAACCGAGTGGTTGCGGAGTGATTTCAACACCTATGTGCTAATGCGAAAAGGCGCTGATTACAAAAAGACGGAGGCTCAATTCCCTAAGCTGCTGCGTAACTATAGCGGAGACCAGATGCAGGCTGAATTGAAGATGAGTTATGATAAATTTGAAAAAAGCGGTAGCTTTTTCAGGTTGAATATGATGCCGCTAACGGATATTCACCTGCACTCCAACCAAACCGGCGAACTGGGGATTAACGGTACCAGGCAGTATGTATATATTTTTTCAGCTATCGGGATCTTTATTCTGCTCATCGCTTGTGTAAATTTCATGAACCTGTCAACAGCGCGTTCATCAAATCGCGGCCGCGAAGTAGGCGTAAGGAAAGTTTTGGGATCGCCGCGTAAATATCTTATCGCACAATTCCTTTCTGAGTCTGTTTTGATTACGCTGGTGGCTGTGTTCATTGCCATCTTGCTCGCGCTGTTTTTACTACCTGCCTTCAATCAACTATCCGGCAAAAACATCGAAGTTAATTCCCATACCCTGATCTGGCTGCTGCCCTCATCATTAGTTGCCGTTCTTTTTATTGGCTTTTTGGCCGGTTTGTATCCTGCATTCTTTTTATCAGCCTTCCAGCCGATCGATGTATTAAAAGGGAAAATATCAAATGGTTTTAAGGGTGGCCTGATGCGCAGTTTCCTGGTAGTTTTTCAGTTTTCCATATCCATTTTCCTGATCATTGGCACGCTTGTAATTTATAATCAGCTGCACTACATCCAAAACCGCGACCTGGGCTATAGCCGCAGCCAGGTACTGGTTATTGACAACGCATTTGAATTGGGCGGTCATGCAAAGGCATTTAAACAGGAAATTAAACAAATAGCAGGTGTTGAAAATGCAACACTTACGGGCTTTTTGCCCACTGCGCCAAACCGCAGCACGGCTATATTTTACAAACAGGCCCAGGCCGACCCAAAACAAGCCATTTTTCCGCAAACCTGGAATGTTGACGAAGATTATATTAATACCCTGGGGATGAAAATGGCAGCCGGGCGTAATTTTTCAAGTCAAATGTCAACCGATTCCAGTTCACTGGTCATTAATGCATCCGCAGCCAAATTCCTTGGTTATGCTGACCCGATAAATAAAATTATCTATAAGTCGTCAGGCGGGGCAAATCCGACTTTTAAGCCCTATACCATCATTGGAGTAGTAAAAGATTTTAATTTCAATTCGTTGCATGATAATATTTCGCCAGTGATTATGCAGTTGGGAGATGACGAAGGCGCTTTAAGCGTGAAGGTGCAAACAGCCAACCTGCCGGCATTACTAAGACAGGTACAAAACGTATGGAAAGCGCTCTCTCCTGCGCATTTCCAATATTCCTTTATGGATCAGGATTTTAATGCACTATACCGTTCAGAACAAAATATTGGGACGGTTTTTATCACGTTTACCATTTTAGCCATTGTTATCGCCTGTTTGGGCCTTTTTGGCCTGGCAGCCTACGCAGCCGAGCAGCGCACTAAGGAGATTGGCATCCGCAAAGTATTGGGTGCCAGCATTGCAAGCATCACAGGTATGCTGTCAAAAGATTTCATCAAACTGGTTTGCATCGCCATACTTATTTCATCGCCATTAGCCTGGTATGCCATGAACAAATGGCTGCAGGGCTTTGCCTACAGGGCTGATTTTAACTGGTGGTTTTTTTTAGCGGCAGGTGGTATAGCCGTATTTATTGCCTTTTTTACCGTAAGCTTTCAGTCCATTAAAGCCGCGTTAATGAACCCGGTAAAGAGCCTTAAGAGTGAGTAGACAGTGGGCAGTGGCAGTGGGCAGAAAGGACTTAAAATAAGCGTAACAAGAGACCGGAGAGGTTAGAGATTAGTAAAAGTCCGAAGAAAAAAATGACTTTATGACCCAATGACGCGAAGCAAATGACTGCAAACAGGCACCAATAACCAAATGAACCAGTGAACTAACTCATGATAAAAAACTATTTCAAAATCGCGTGGCGCAACTTTGTAAAAAACAAGGCACATTCGTTTATCAATATTGTCAGCTTGTCTGCGGGTATAACTGTAGCTATATTAATTGGCCTGTGGATCTGGAATGAACTCTCCTTCGACAAATACCATAAAAACTACGATCACATTGCCAGGGTGATGCAAAACCAAACGCTGAATGGCGAAACTGCAAGCCTTAAAGCGATGCCCGTCCCTGTAGCGGGCCAGCTGCGCCAGCAGTACGGTATCAATTTCAAATATGTGGTATTATCTTCATGGACCAATGCCCATCAGCTTACATTTAAGGACAAAAGCTTATCGGCCCAGGGTAATTACATGGAATCAGCCGCTCCGGATATGCTGACATTAAAAATGTTAAAAGGTACGCGATCTGCCCTAAAAGATCCTTCGGCCATTATTCTTTCTGCGTCGGTTGCCAAAGCCATTTTTGGCAATGCAGACCCCATTAACAAACCCTTGAAATTAGATGATCAAAACCTGAACGTTGCCGGCGTATATGAAGATCTGCCCGAAAATACCACCTTCAATAATATTTTGTTTATTGCCTCATGGGAGGCATATGCCAGTACGGATGAAGTAAAACAAGCAACAGGGGATTGGAACCAAAATTCTTTCCAGATTTTCGCCCAGGTTGGCGGATTAGCTGATATGGCTGCAGTTTCTTCAAAAATCAGGCAGGTAAAATTCAACCATGAAGATCCTGAAGGAAAAAAAGTTAACCCCGAAGTATTTTTATACCCGATGAACCGCTGGCACTTATATGCTGAATTTAAAAACGGGATAAATACCGGTGGGGATATTAAATATGTTTGGCTATTTGCCATAACCGGCATTTTTGTATTAGTGCTCGCCTGCATCAATTTTATGAACCTATGTACCGCCCGCTCCGAAAAACGGGCTAAGGAAGTGGGCATCAGAAAAGCAATGGGTTCCATGCGCGGCCAGCTAATCGCCCAGTTTTTGGGGGAATCATTGTTGATGGCAGTTTTAGCTTTTGGTCTTTCGTTATTTATCACTCAACTTTTAATTCCATTTTTCAATCAATTGGCCGGCAAGCAAATGTCCATATTATGGTCCAAACCAATGTTCTGGATACTGGGAACAGGGTTTACAGTGACCTGCGGCTTATTCGCAGGCAGTTATCCTGCCTTTTATTTATCATCCTTTAAACCGGTTAAAGTATTGAAAGGCACCCTAAAGGCCGGCAAATGGGCCGGTTTGCCGCGCAAGGGCCTTGTAGTTGTTCAATTTACATTCTCCATCACGATGATCATCGGAACGATCATTGTCTTCCGCCAGGTCCAATTTGCGAAAGATCGCCCTGTTGGCTACAGCCGCGACGGGCTTGTTATTGTGCGGCCATATACAGAAGATATTCATCACCACATCCAGGCCTTTAGAAACGACCTGCTTGAAACCGGCTTCATTTCGGAGATCGCCGAATCAGGTAACCAGATCACCAAAGGCAGCCGGACAAGAGGCGGTTTTAAATGGCAGGGAAAGGACCCAAACATGAAGGATGAGTTTGCAACTTTCGCCGTTACGCCGGAATATGGAAAAACCATTGGCTGGCAATTCAGGGACGGAAATGATTTTTCGAATGCCGGAACATCAAGTTTAAACGAAATCGTTTTAAATGAAACGGCCGTAAAATATATGGGGCTGCATCATCCCGTAGGTCAGATGATCAGGTGGGACGATAAACAATATACCATTAAGGGCATTGCTAAAGACATTGTGGTTGAGTCGCCTTATGAACCCATTAAGCCAACCGTTTTTTACACTACTACGCAAGCCGGCCCGTTAAACATCCGCATCAATCCAAAAGTGGGTGCAGCCAAAGCAATAAGCGCCATCGAAACTATTTACAAAAAGTACGCACCCGGCCAACCCTTTGATTACCTGTTTGCAGACGAGGCTTATGCTAAAAAATTCAACAACGAGGAACGCATAGGTAAGCTGGCCAGTTCATTTGCCATACTTGCCATTTTTATCAGTTGCCTGGGCTTGTTTGGTATGGCCAGCTTTATGGCCGAACAGCGCACCAAAGAAATTGGCGTGCGAAAAGTATTGGGTGCATCAGTATTTAACCTGTGGCAACTGCTATCCAAAGATTTTGTGTTACTGATCGTCATTTCATTACTTATTGCTACGCCGGTATCCTACTATTTTATGCAGAGCTGGCTGCGAAATTACACCTACCGCTCAGGCCTGGCCTGGTGGATATTTGCTGTAACCGGCGCAGGGGCAGTACTGATCACATTACTAACGGTTAGCTATCAAAGTATAAAAGCGGCAATGGCAAACCCTGTTAAAAGTTTGAAAACGGAATAATTTAAAAATTTGACGAGTTGAAAATTTGAAAATGAATGTATAGCATAAGTTTTTTATGATTTTTGCCTTATCATTTTCAAATCATCAAATTAACTAATCTTCAAATTAAACTATGTGGACCTGCCCCTTATGTAACCAGCAATTTGTAAACACCAACCAGGTGCACTCCTGCCGGGATAAGGTGTTGGCCGATTTTTTAAATGGCAAAAGTCAGCACACACTGGATTTATTTGATCATTTTATAAACGAGTACAGGCAAATCGGTGAAATAAAACTTCATCCTACAAAATCAATGATCTCTATAGGTGCCCGAACCCGATTTGCCTACGTCATTCAGTTGGGCAAAAATTTTATTGACGTGGTGTTTCCTTTCAAACAGGCATATTCAGATAACCTTTGCTTTAATAAGATAAAACCTGTATTGGGCAGCGACGACTATAACCACCATTTACGGATTTATTTTAAGGAAGATATTAATGATGAAGTAAGGGTGTATATGAAGATGGCTTACGATAAAGAGAACTGAAAGTTCATTACGCGGCACTTCATTATTTTTGATAATTCTTCAATAAATCCTCAACCAAAACACCATTGACAGTCATCCCCTTAATATTACAATTATCAATGCTGACATCCCCCAGGTTACAGTTAATGATCGTACTGCCGTTCAAATCGCAATCCTCAAATTTAAGGGGCCTTTGCCTGGCTGCCGGATCATAAAACGGATGACCCGCGGGTGGCATGCCGATGTTATGAATATAGGCGCCGCCGAGTTGCGCGCCTTCAATTTCCAAATCACTCAGGTTTGCATCTGTAATTCTTAAATTTTTCGCACTCACATCTTCAAAGGTTGAATGATCGATCATCGCACGCTTTACGCTGATCACTTTTATAGCCTCAGTAATCGTAACAACATCATTATTATTTTCCATTTTGTATAGTTTTATTGTCAAAACTAATCATCATTATTGTCGGCACCAAGCATTAAAGTGCCAAAATAAAGGTGATTTTATGCCAACATTTTGTAATCAGCTGCATTTATGTTAAATTCCGCTCCCAGTAAATCATTAGTTTGAAATGGATACCTTTAACCAATAAAATAAGACATTTAACAGAATGGAGTTTCTTCCCTATATCGCTGCATTTTTACTGGTAAAGCGTTTACAAAAATTTTTGGCATTTTCGCCTTTGAGGGCTAAATGGATGTCGCAACTCACCCTGGCGTCATGGGTAGTTGTAGGGATTTGTATCCCTGCTGTATTTTATTTGCACAGTGGCTGGCCATCCATTTTGGGTGGCGCATTGCTTTTAGGAGCTATATGGTTTGCCGATAACGAAGCCGATTTTCAGCCATTCAACTCGTTTATAAAGGCGCACCTGCCTTTAGGCGTGGCCAGTATCTTAGCCGGGCTAACAGAGGTAGTCGCCCCTAAATTTTACGACAAATACGACAACTTTTTTGAATTCGCCATCATTGCCGGTTTCGTATGGATTTTTGCCCGTTGGGCAACCTCTAAAAAGCAGCGGGAAGAACTTAATCTTGCCAACCAGCAAAACATAATGCTGGATAAACTGGTGGCTGAACGTACGGCCGAGCTTACCCAGCAAAAAAACGAATTGCAGCAAACATTAAATCTGCTGCAAACCACGCAGCAACAACTCATCCAGTCAGAAAAGCTCGCTTCCTTAGGCGAACTCACGGCAGGTATCGCACACGAAATTCAAAACCCATTAAACTTTGTAAACAACTTCTCGGAAGTGAGTATAGAACTGTTAAATGAGATGGAGCTGGAACTGGCCAAGGGCGACAAAGAGGAAGCGATAGCCATAGCCGCTGATATTAAGCAGAACCTGGAAAAGATCATCCACCATGGTAAACGGGCCGATGGCATTGTAAAAGGCATGCTGCAGCATAGCCGCGCCAGCAGCAATACCAAGGAGCCAACCGATATCAATAAAGTTGCCGACGAGTACCTGCGGCTGGCTTATCATGGGTTAAGGGCAAAGGACAAATCCTTTAATGCCGAAATGATAACTCATTTGGATGAAGCGTTACCATTGGCAAATATTGTACCGCAGGATATTGGCCGGGTGTTGCTTAATTTATTTACCAATGCTTTTTATGCCGTGCAGGAAAAGCAAAAAAATGCCGGCGCAGATTACAAACCAACCATCACGCTAAGTACAAAATCAATTACGGCACCGGGCGCCAAGGGCAGCCAAAGCATTGAAATTGCTGTGCAGGATAACGGCACAGGTATACCCGATAGCGTAAAAGAAAAAATAATGCAGCCATTTTTTACGACGAAACCTACCGGGCAGGGTACCGGCCTGGGCCTGTCATTAAGCCATGATATAGTTGTAAAAGGCCATGGCGGCACTATTAATATTGATACAAAAGAAGGCGAATTCACCAAGTTTACAGTTACCATACCCGTTTAATTTAAGCTCATACGATAATGCATACAAAAATTTTAGTTGTTGATGACGAGGCTGATGTACAGCCATTATTTATCCAACGTTTCCGCAAGGAAATAAAAAACGGTGAATTAGATTTTGCCTTTGCCTTGTCGGGCGAAGAAGCGCTTGGCTACCTGGACGAGCACCACTCTGAGGTGATTTTAATTTTGTCGGATATCAACATGCCGGGGATGACGGGCATTGAACTATTGTCGCGCATCAGGCGTACGAAAAACCACCGCCGGTGGTAATGATGATCACGGCTTACGGTGATGACGAGAACCGCCACCAGGCGATGGAAAGGGGCGCTAATGAGTTCTTAACAAAACCGCTTGATTTTACCCTTTTAAAGGAAAAATTAAACACATTTATTCACGATTAATTATGGCCAAGATTTTAGTAGTTGACGACGAGGCAGACCTGGAGTTGCTGATCAAACAAAAATTTCGCCGAAAGATCAGGGAGAATGTTTATGAGTTTGTGTTTGCTCAAAACGGCGAAGAGGCCCTGCAGCGTATTGCCGAGCACCCCGACCTGGATATTATTTTAAGTGACATCAATATGCCGGTAATGGATGGGCTGGTGCTTTTAAGTAAGCTGCCTGATGCCAACCCTATCGTAAGGGCGGTAATGGTTTCGGCTTATGGCGATATGCATAATATCCGCATGGCGACGAACGGCGGCGCATTTGACTTTGTTTGCAAGCCGGTTGATTTTGAGGACCTGGACCTTACGATGGAAAAAACCGTAAACCACGTTGCACAGGTACGTGATACCATTAAAGCCATCAAGGAAAACAATATCCTGAAAATGTATGTGGATGAGAACGTGCTCAATTTTATGACGCACAGGGAGTTTGAGAATAACCTGGCGGCGAATGAGGTACTGGAAGCAACGGTAATGTTTGTTGATATTTGCGGCTTTACGGCCATTACTGAAAATGTACCGGCGAATACAGTCGTTAACATCATTAACAGCCTTTTTGATAAGATCGTGAAAGAGATCCTGGCACAAAAAGGGCATGTTGACAAATTTATGGGAGATGCTGTAATGGCCGTTTTCAGGGGCAACTACCACCTGGACAGGGCGATTGACGCGGCGCTCTCCATCAAGGAACAACTTAAATCGGTTGAGGAGATCATCAGCGGTGATAAGGTCTTCCGCCCGCAGGTTTCTATCGGCATCAACTCTGGCGAAATGGTATCCGGTAATATCGGCGCCACATCATTAAAACGGCTTGATTATACGGTGATTGGCGATGCGGTTAACCTGGCGCAAAGACTACAGTCAACAGCAAAAGCTAACCAGGTGATCATCAGCGAAGAAGTATACGAAAAAGCAAAAGAATCCTTTAAATGCCAAAAAATAGGCGAAGTAACGTTGAAAAACAAAGCGAAACCTGTGGTTATTTACGAGGTTTTGGAATAGTTCATGGTTGATAGTTCATGGTTCATGGTCGAAAAAGACTTGCAGCTATTAGGGAACTATGAACCATCAACTATGACCTTCTCTAATGTCTTGCCCGCTTTTTTAGCACGCCGCCTGCAGCCTCTTTTATCGTGCTGGTGAACATAAAAGCATTAGGGTCTACACTATATACCAAGTTTCTTAAGCGCCGAACTTCAAGGCGGGTTACTACCGTAAAAATGATATCGACAGGGTGGTGTACATCAAAACTTTCCTTCAGGTAGCCGCGTTCTCCTTTATAAATAGTGATGCCCCGCCCCATTTCAAGTACCAGCTTTTCTTTAATTTCTTCACTTTTGCCGGAAATAATGGTAAAGCCGGTATATTCCTCGAGTCCCTCAATAACAAAATTGATGGTATGCGAAGCAGCATAATAGGTCATTACGGAATATAGTGCAGTGGGCAAGCCAAGTTTAAAAGCTGCAACTGAAAAAATGAGCACATTAATTCCTAATATGATCTCGCTTACGGTAAAGCTACTTCTTTTTAGCGTATAAAGGGCCAGCACTTCAATGCCGTCAAGCGCACAGCCACCGCGAATGGCCAGGCCGATGCCGGTGCCCATAAAAACGCCGCCAAAAATACATACCAGCAATTTATCGTGGGTTATATCCTGCGGATAGGGTATAAACTGCAGGCAAACGCCAACGCCAATAATTGCCGCCAGTGTTTTCCAGGCAAACCTGCTGTTTACCTGGAATATACCCATAATGATAAAGGGGATGTTAGCCGGAATAATTACATAAGCGATATTGATGTGATACAGCTCAGAAATAAGCAGCGAAATACCTGTAACTCCGCCGTCGAAAAAACTGTTGGGTACCAAAAAACTTTTTAAGGCAAAACCGCAAATTAAAATTCCGGCGGTGATGTACCCTATATCTTTTAATACCGCTATTGCAGGCTGATCACTGGTTTTCATTAAAAATCTGGTTTGTGATTTTTGATTTTATCAATTCAATATAACGTTCTTTCAAAGGCTGCCTTAATTTTACCTGGCTTGCAGTAAAATATTGGTGCGCCCCCATAAAATCTGCCTGCTCCCTGTTCCACTCCTCTTCATCCTTAACAAGGGCCTCGTTTTTCAATTCGTTAAACAGCCTGGCGCTCAACATAAAAAAATCATCCCTGCCAAGGTAATCCAGGTCGGCATCACATAATATTTCGCCCCATTTATCCAATGGCGATTGCGGTATCCGGGTAGCCATTATCATGCTGCAAACCTGCTCAATTTCAGCCGGTGTGTACCCATATGATGGCAAATAATATTGTGCAATATTACATGATTCGGCTTCATGCCCATCACGTTTTTTAAAAAAACCTGTATCATGAAATAATGCCGCTGTTAATAGCAATTCTTTTTCATCTACTGGGGTAGATTCTTCGACAGCAATTCTTTCAGCGGCCTGCAAAACGTCAACGGTATGATGAAGGTTATGATAGTTTAAACGCGCGGGTAACTCTTTTTCCAATTTACCCAAAATAAGTTTTTTTATCTGCTGAAACTGCCTCAAATGATAACGATTGAGTCGCTAATATATCAAATGTTTTGTTTACACCGTTCAGTTTTCAAATAAAGGTTTGCTTCACCACTTTATTTTTCAGTTTCGCCCTTTTTAACTAAACCCTCCAACGGTTATTCAGTCAAATTTGTGTTATTAATCAACAGGTAACAAAGTTTGATAAATTAAAAATTAAGGCCATGAAAAAATTAGATTTAGTTTTAGCGTATTCGTTTATGATAGGGGCAACCGGATGTTTAATTGCTATGTGTATTGTGCTCACCGGCTTACACTAATCCATACATCATTAATATATGGTGGCGACGAAACGATCCGGAATCAGCCCAGTTTAACGCCGCATAAACCTTCGTATATCTCAGCCGACAGTAAACCGCTGCCCCCGCCATAATGCTGAAGGATTATAATACCGGGCTTGTGGGCTTTGAAAACATTGCAAAGTCTTTCCTCGCTTTGTTTTTCGATGCCTCCACCTAAAAGAACAAGGTCAAAGGCTTGTGAGGTAAAGGCAGCCATTGCTTCCTCATCGGTGATCACACCGGTACAATGCCAATCCGGGTTATTATTTACAAGCCGTACTACCGTTTGAAGTATTTCGGGGTGCCGGCCAATTGTTAATATCTGTATTTTATTCATATCCTTTTGGGGGTAAAAGGTTAAAGGCGAAAGGTCAAAGGCATTTTAAAAATTAAGATAGCCCCTTTTGCGGGAAATATCACCTTTCGCCTTTAACCTTTCAGCTTTCACCCTATGTTAAAACTCCATTGGCACTTCCATCAGCAAAAACTCCGCATCGGTTTCAGCAGTAATGCTAAAGCTATCGGTTTCCCAGATACCAT
Source organism: uncultured Mucilaginibacter sp. (assembly GCF_903913935.1). Classification (GTDB taxonomy): domain Bacteria; phylum Bacteroidota; class Bacteroidia; order Sphingobacteriales; family Sphingobacteriaceae; genus Mucilaginibacter. Next base: position 1,372 of record NZ_CAIWNH010000020.1, on the reverse strand, counting down.
AGCCATCACGGGTGTGCAATTGCTGGTCGTTTATTTTAACATCACCGTTAAGTACAAAAACATAAACACCATTACCTTTTAATTTAAGCTGATAATCCTCGTTTACGCCTTTGTCAAATTTACCAAGGTGGAACCAGGCATCCTGGTGAATCCATACACCTTCATCGCCCGCATTTGGCGATAATATTTGTTGTAATTTATTATGCCTGTCGTCAGCATTTAACGTGATCTGGTCGTACCGTGGTTCAACGTTCTTTTTATTCGGAAATACCCAGATCTGCAGAAACTTCACCCGGTGCTCCCTGTCCTTATTGTATTCGCTGTGATAAATGCCGGTGCCCGCGCTCATTACCTGTATATCGCCGTTTTTTATAACCGCTACATTGTTCATGCTGTCTTTGTGTTCCAGGTCGCCTTCCAGGGGGATAGAAATAATTTCCATGTTGTCATGCGGATGCGTACCGAAACCTTTGCCGGCATCAACGGTATCATCGTTCAACACCCTTAACGCCCCAAAATGCATCCTTTCGGGATTGTAATAACTTGCAAAGCTAAAACTATGGTAACTGTTCAGCCAGCCGTGGTTAGCGTGCCCGCGGGTTTCGGCTTTATGTAATATTGTTTGTGCCATTTTAATTTTCTCCAGTTAATTTATATCACAAATGTACACATGATTGATTTCGGGAAAGATGATGTAGGTTAAGAAAAGCGAGAGTTCATAGTTGATGGTTCATTGCAGATAGTCTCTAACATCAACGTTATGAACTTTTTTACTTTGAACCATCAACTATGAACCATGAACTAAAAAATCAACCCCTCCTCAAAACCCCGCTCCGCATCCTGCTGAAAAATTCCGGGGTTACTCCTATATAGCTGGCGATCTGTTTGTGCGGCAAGTGGTCAATAAGGGTTGGATAGCGTTTGCAGAAGATGCCGTACCTTTCTCCGGCAGAAAGGCTAAGGTTATCAATAATCCGCTGCTGGTTGGCTACCAGTGAGTTTTCGGTGAGTATGCGAAAGAAACGCTCGAATTTGGGGACCGCAACATAGAGTTTTTCCTGGTTGGCTTTTGAGAGTGTGATGGTTTCGGTATCCTCCAGCGCTTCAATATTCAGGATCCCGGGCTTTTGCGATATCAGGCTGTACATATCCCCCATCCACCAATCCGGCGGAGCAAAGCTCAATACATGCTCAATTCCATTTTTATCAACGGTATACCCCCGCAGGCAGCCGGAGGTTACAAATGCTGAATATTTGCACACTTCTCCTTCGTGCAATAAAAATTGTTTCCGTTTAAAACCTTTTGGCTGAAGGTAATCAATGAATATGGATTGCTCTTCTTCTGTCAAATGGATATATTTCGAAATATTAT
>NZ_CAIWNH010000019.1 GCF_903913935.1 uncultured Mucilaginibacter sp. | reverse complement strand
TTATGGTTAAGGGAACTTGTTTGGGAGCTTTATCCCAATGCCAATGAGCTTATTTACGACAATTACAATACAGTGGCATTTGGCTGGTCGCCAACGGATAAGGCCGGCGATGTTTTTTGCAGTATCGCTGTTTTTAAAGGCCATGTTAATTTTGGCTTTAACCGGGGATCTGAAATTCCGGATCGTAAAAAAATACTATTGGGCGATGCCAGCCTTTACCGCTATATTAAGGTGAAAGATAAAGCTGATTTCCCGGTAGAAGACATTAAACAACTACTGGAAATGGCTTATAAGAATTCCATATCGCGATTGAAACCGCAGAAAAAGATCATAAAAGGCGAGACTATTGTGAAATCTATTTCGCCGGTGAAGAGAAGACCGGTGTAGTTAGAGATTAGCGGATGGTGAATTGAGATTAGGTCGCTGCAAGGATATTTTAAAAATTCCAATTCCCAATCTATAACTGCTAATCGCTAACTTGCGACTAATCTCTAATTACTAATTTCCAGCCGCTAACCCATGGATATCGAATTCAATAAAAACGAAGACATTAACAAGCAATTGGTTTACGACCTGAACGTGCGCCTGAAAAAGATTTATTTGGGCGGCGGTGAAAAGGCAATAGCAAAGCATAAGGAAAAAGGCAAAATGCTAGCCCGTGAGCGGGTGAGTTATTTAATTGACGCTGATAAGCCATGGTTGGAGATTGGCGCGTTTGCCGGTGACGGCTTGTATGCCGAACACGGGGGGTGTCCGTCAGGCGGCGTTGTATGCGGCATCGGTTATGTGTCTGGCAGGCAATGTGTTATTGTAGCCAATGATGCCACGGTGAAAGCCGGTGCCTGGTTCCCGATCACCGCGAAAAAGAACCTCAGGGCCCAGGAAATAGCCATGGAAAACCGTTTGCCTGTTATTTACCTGGTTGATTCGGCCGGGGTTTACTTGCCTTTGCAGGATGAAATTTTCCCGGATAAAGAACATTTTGGCCGCATTTTTCGCAATAATGCCATCATGAGCAGTATGGGCATCATCCAGATCTCCGCGATAATGGGCCCTTGCGTGGCAGGCGGCGCTTATTTGCCTATCATGAGCGATGAAGCAATGATTGTTGAAGGAACAGGGTCGGTGTTTTTGGCGGGATCATATTTAGTGAAATCTGCAATTGGCGAGGAGGTAGATAATGAAACGCTTGGCGGTGCAACCACCCAATGCGAAATATCCGGCGTTACGGATTATAAACATCCGAATGATAAAGCCTGCCTCGATTCCATTAAAAACATTATAGGTATGGTGGGCGATTTTGTTAAAGCAGGTTTCGACCGTATTAAACCGGCAGCGCCAAAGCTCGACCCCAAAGATATTTACGGTTTGTTGCCCGATAACCGCGAGAAAGCCTATGATATGATGGAAATATTGCTTCGCCTGCTGGATAATTCAGAGTTTAAGGAATATAAAGCAGGGTATGGGCAATCTATCATTTGCGGCCTGGGCCGTGTGGATGGCTGGGCAGTTGGTATCGTCGCCAATGAACGCAAAGTGATCAAATCAAAAAAAGGGGAGATGCAATTTGGCGGAGTGATCTATTCAGATTCGGCAGACAAGGCCACCCGGTTTATCATGAATTGTAACCAAAAGAAGATCCCGCTGGTTTTTTTGCAGGATGTTACCGGCTTTATGGTCGGCAGCCGTGCCGAACATGGTGGCATTATTAAGGACGGCGCCAAAATGGTGAACGCGGTGGCAAATTCTGTAGTGCCCAAATTTACTATCGTGATCGGTAACTCCTATGGGGCAGGTAACTACGCCATGTGCGGCAAGGCCTATGATCCCCGTTTAATTTATGCCTGGCCAAGTGCTAAAATTGCGGTAATGGGCGGCGGCTCGGCGGCCAAAACATTGGTACAGATCCAGGCGGCAGGTTTGAAAGCCAGGGGCGAGGAAGTTGATGCCGCAAAAGAAGCGCAATTATTAAAGGAAATCACAGATAGATATAACAGCCAAACAACGCCGTTTTATGCCGCAGCCAGGCTTTGGGTTGATGGCATCATTGATCCGCTGGAAACACGTAAAGTGATCTCGATGGGGATTGAAGCGGCCAACCATGCGCCTATTGAAAAGGCGTTTAATGTGGGGATTATACAGACCTGATAATGTGCGGATGTGCAGATTTCAGATGTGCAGATGAAGAAATAGATGTTGTAGAGACGCGATGCTTCGCGTCTCCCGCTGACAGGTTGGGTGCATTTACGCTCCGGATTTTTCGTTTGCAATTCGTACATTATGGTCATAGACGCGATGCATCGCGTCTCTACGCGACCCCGGATATGAAATCAGCGAAATCATAAAAATCAATTTTAATCTGTGATTTTTAGTTTAACATCATTTAACGTTTTGCATAAAAGGCATTCCGTAGGTTTATTTGATGAAGATATTGCCTCTGCTTTACTTAATTTTATTAAGCTCATTTACGTATTCTCAAAAGGTCACCCGAATGAAACGGGCATCCATATATTCAGCCCGCATTTGGGGCGATGATTTTCAGGGCGTTGTATTTAACAATAAATTTAAGAGTACAGACACATCTAAACAACAGGTATTCACACCGGGAAAAACAGATATTGAATTGGTGGAGAATTGCCTGAGGCGAGGTCTTGATACGCTTGTCTCGACACCTACCTATAACTTTTCGGGCAAAAGTATGGTTGATTCTATTGCCGGAAAAACAGTGTTTCCAAACCTTACATATTATGTGCGCCAGTATTTTGGATATGTAAACGAAAAGGGAGAAAAAATTATACTGGTAAATAGCTTTTACCAATATAGCCATATATATGCAGATCGTAAATATTGGTTAAAGCAAATGGTTAATGTATATGATGGAGGTAAAGCATTTTGGCATGTTAAAGTAAATCTGCATACTGAGCAATTATTCGATCTTTATATAAATGGCATTTGATAAAGCGTCGATTTTGTAAAATCATGAAGACGTCAGGCATTCCATTTACAAATAATTCTTATCTTCAACACATGAAAAAACTGCTCCTGCTCCTGCCACTGCTACTAATGCTAAAGGTAAACGCGCAAAACGCAAACGAGACCCACCAACGTGCTATTTTGATCGATACGCACAACGATGTGCTCTCCAACGAATTGATCAATAAACTGGATATCGGCAAATTGCAAACTACCGGTAATTTTGATTTGGTACGCGCCAAAAAGGGTGGCCTGGATGCGCAGGTGTTTTCTATCTGGTGCGGGCCGCAATATGGTAAGGGCACTGCCTTTAAATTTGCTAACCGCGAAATTGATTCGCTTTATGCTTTAATAGCCAGGTACCCTTTTAGGATAACATTGGTCCGAAATTCAGCACAGCTATTGCAGGCGGTAAAAGAAAACAAAATGGCTGCGTTAATTGGTGTTGAAGGCGGCCACATGATAGAGGACAGGATGGATTATATTGATAGCCTGGCCAAACGGGGCATGTGCTATTTAACCCTCACCTGGAACAACAGTACCTCGTGGGCCAGCTCTGCTGCCGACGAAACTACTAACAGGGCGGGCTTAAAACATGTGGGCCTTACCGCTTATGGTAAACAGATCATCCATCATTTAAACGACCTGGGCGTAATGATCGACCTTTCGCACCCGGGCGAACAAACGTTTTATGATGTTCTCGCCACTACAACCAAACCGGTTATTGCATCCCATAGCTGCTCCTACACTTTAGATCCTTTCAGGCGCAACCTGAAAGATGCACAGTTAAAGGCGCTGGCAAAAAATGGCGGCGTCGTATTTGTAAACTTTTTCAGCGGATTTGTAGACAGTACCTTCTTTGGGAAAAATGATGTATTCCTCAAAAAATACAAAGTACAGTTGGATTCCCTCACTAAAATTTACCATGATGAAGATTTAGCAACAGACCAGCTTTTCGCCATGCATAAAACTGAATCGGATGCTTTACGCCCGCCCCTAAGTCTGCTGATCAAACACATCGATTACATCGCCAAACTGATCGGCGTTGACCACGTAGGTATAGGCTCCGATTTTGACGGCGCGCCATCGTACCCATTAGGGATGGATGATGTAAGGGATTACCCGAAAATCACCGCTGAACTTTTAAAGCTGGGTTATACCGAAAGCGATATTAATAAGATACTAGGCGGTAATTTTTTAAGGGTGTTGAAGGCAAATAAAGGAGAATAGTTATATTTATAGCGCCCTATTGCAATTCACATGTCAAAGCTTTTCTTCGTGTTATTTCTGTTAGTATTTGCTTCTTTTTTTGCTGAGGCCCAGTCAGGCCGCGTTTATCTTACCGGAAGCGGCGAAATAACTACCAATACGCAACTTGCCACATCCTATGCTGAAATTACACAATTACCCGGCGATTCCGCCTGGATGGTAAAGCAATTTGATTTAAAGGGCGGTCCATTAAGTGTGGGTTATTATAAGGATGCACAAATGACCATACCACACGGGAAGTTTACTTATTATCATAAAGTCGCTAGCGGGCCCGGATTCGTTTTTAATGGGAAACAGGTTGTTGATAGCGTTAATTGTGTGTTGAGCTCGGGTTATTA
>NZ_CAIWNH010000018.1 GCF_903913935.1 uncultured Mucilaginibacter sp. | reverse complement strand
TTTCATACTTCTGGAATTATGGAGGAGGTATTCCTTCAACCGATACCACGGTGAATGGAAAAACCTCGTATGTAATAAATTACGGGTATGGCAATTACACCGTTTCGCTTAAAGTAACTACCGACTCAGGTTGTTTCGGTATCAAAACAAGGCATATTAATATTTTGCCTTCGCCACATGCGGGATATTCCGACTCGGCCAATAACAGCATTTATCCATATATTTTGTGCGCAGGTTCAGGTTCTTCTTTGCAGTTGACTGATACCAGTTCGGCCATTGGCGGCTCGCCAATAACCCAGCGTTTCTGGAAGTTTAACGGCGTGGTAAATGCCAATCACACACCTAATATTCAGTATTCGTTCCCTAACCAGGGCGAATACGATATACAGTTGGAAGTTGTGAATGCACTGGGCTGTGCCGACTCAACTACACAAACTATAAACGTGCACGCTCCGTTTGTGGCTGAGTTCACTTATAGTGACCATTGCCTTGGCGACTATACTACATTTACAGATGTTACCAATTCGTTTTCAATAGTTAGCCGTACGTGGAAGTTTAGAGAAAATGGTGATGGGCCGTATGCCTACACTCCTATAGCTAATTTCAGGTTTAACCAGGCAAATACTTATGATGTTGAGTTGCAGGTTCAAAATGCAATTGGTTGTATTGCGCGCCTTGACCAGCAGGTTAAAATAGTTCAAAAACCGGTAGCAAATTTTACAGGTTTGATAGGTTGCGAGAACCACTATTACCGGCCATTAGATAGCAGTATCGTTTTAAACGATACCATTGCCAGCTATGCCTGGAATATTGGCAACGTTCAGTACAATGTCAAAAATCCAAGCATTCTGTTTACCGATACAGGAGCCTTGAATGTTAAGTTGACTATTAAAACTGATGAAGGTTGTGTTGATTCAGTGCAGAAATTAATTGAGGTAGGCCCGGTTCCGACAGCTTTGTTCTCGTTTACGCCGCTTTACGGCACTGCGCCGCTGGCTGTAACTTTCAATAACCGCAGCACAGGTGCAAGTAACTACTTCTGGAATTTTGGCGATGGCAGTTCAACTACATCGGGTATACCAAGCATTAACCCGGCACCGCACACTTACCTGCAAAACGGCAATTACCGCGTAGTGCTTTATGCTTATAACAACTATGGCTGCTATGATTCATTAGCCAGGACATTAAATATTATACCTACGGACCTTGATTTGGCCATTGATTATATTACAACCAAAGCGGTACCGCAGTCTGACGGCAGCCAGTTGGTAACCTTAATTGCCTATATCAGCAACCTGGGCACCCGGGTAATTACTTCGGCGCAACTATATGCCACGCTTGGCAGCCGCGGGGTAATGGAACAAAACTGGAGCGGTTTCCTGGCATCAGGACAAACTATTGTAGATACTTTCCCTGCACAGTTTGTAGTGCCTGAAGGCTACGGCAATACTTATGTATGCGTTACCGCCAGTGATGTAAACGGAGGCGAGGCTGAATTGAATTACGACAATAACCAGGAGTGCTCGTCACTTACAGGTACTATGCAGCTGGCGGGCCCTCTGCCTAACCCGGCGGTAACCTCTTCGCAGCTGGGCATTATTATGCCAGCAGCGGGTACTGTTTATATTTCAATGTATGACTTACTTGGCCAGCCGGTGGTAAAAGAGTTCTCCATGCACCTGCCGGCAGGGCGTACCAACTATAATATACCTATGGCGCAGTTAATGAGTGCCGAGTATTTTATACGTGTGCGCTATAATGATGATACTGAGGTAAGAAATTTTGTGGTGAGATAAATATTTTAGCGCCACAGAAGAACAGAGATGAAGCAAATTGCAATTTTCGCCAGCGGCAGCGGTAGTAATGCCGAAGCTATTATTGAACATTTTAAAGCGCACAACGGCATTAAAGTGGCGTTGGTGGTAACCAATAACCCCGATGCAGGAGTTATTAAAATAGCGCACAGCAGTAAAATCGTGTCGGCTATTGTAAGCAAAAACGCTTTAAATGATCACGAAATACTGGGCCGCTTGTTAAATGCCCTCAATATTGATTT
>NZ_CAIWNH010000017.1 GCF_903913935.1 uncultured Mucilaginibacter sp. | reverse complement strand
TTTTGATCACCTTTTTTATGTACACTACCACGCTGAACAAACCAAAGGCCATGAACGTGGCGATGCCTGATAACTCCGTTAAGACGCAGAGTTTACCGATTGCAGCCTCCCGTTCCATGACAATCCTTTTAGGAAGCAACAATAAGGTAGAATGGTATATGGGCGAGCCAGGTAAGTCAGCACCTACAGTTGACCACTATGGTAAAGATGGTTTACGCAAAGCATTGATCGATAATGCCAAACAAGTTGAATCGACGCATGCTGCGCCCGATAATACGATGGAAGTATTGATCAAGCCAAGCGATAAATCGACCTACCAAAACCTGGTTTCCGCGCTTGACGAGATGAAGATCACCAACGTGCAGATTTATGCGATCGTAAAAATCACACAAATGGAGATCGACGACCTTAAAAAGAATAATATTTATCAGTAATATTTTATTTACTGTAACCGTTAATTAATTACTAAAGCCTAAAAAAATGTTAGGATCAAAATTAGACATATTTAATCAGGAATGGATTGATGTCGTATTTGCCGGTCGTAATAAAGCATATGGCGCGTATGAACTAAGAAGGGACAACGGGCGCAATACCCGTACCGCCCTTATCATAGGTGTTATCGCCTTTGTTATTATTATTTCTGCAAATACTATCATCAACGCTATTTCCGGCTTTATCCCTAAAGCCAAAGAAAAGGTGAAGATCACCAACGTGGTGCTTGCTCCACCCCCGGTGGATATTAAAAAACCACCTCCGCCACCTCCGCCTGAACCGCCAAAACCAAAGGTTGACCAGGTAAGATTCCCGCCTCCTGTTGTAAAACCGGATGCTGAGGTAAAGGAAAAACCACCAACCGTTAAGGAACTTGAAGTAGCTGACCCCGGTCAGAAAAACCTGAAAGGCGACTCAAAAGCAGACGTTACAATCGATGAACCTGTTGGAACAGCAGAAAAGAAAGTAACCGAAGATGATGGTAACAAAATCTTTACAGCAGTTGAGCAAAACCCTGAGTTCCCCGGAGGTCTGGATGCATTTTATAAATATCTTGGAAAAACCATCCGCTATCCCGCAGTTGCAAGGGAAAACAATACCCAGGGAAGGGTAGTTGTACAGTTTGTTTGCGAGAAAGATGGTTCGTTAACAGATATCAAAGTGGTACGTGGTATAGGTGATGGTTGCGATGAAGAAGCAATTCGCGTTGTAAAAAATTCACCGCACTGGAAACCAGGTATTCAAAACGGTCGCCCTGTACGTGTAATGTACAGCGTACCTATCAACTTTACGCTATCGTCTGAAGAATAATAACAGTTAAATGTTTACAGATAATAACAAGCAAAAATCGCCCTCCCGGCGATTTTTGCTTATTTTAGGAGCCGTAGTATTTATAGCAATTTTCGCATGGGGGCTGATGGTGATCTTTGACGACAAACTGTTTTCAAACTTACCAAAAACCCAAAAAATACTTTTCGGTTCATTGATCATCCTCTACGCGGTGCTGCGGATTTCGCGCATATTTAAAAAAAACAATGACCAGGTATAGTTTCACCCCCGGCGTTAGCCTTATTGTTCTGTTCCTGCTGTGCCAAAGCTGCGGGCATAAAACCAATACCCTAAAAAAGGGTAAATATAGCGCTGATAGCTTGACAATGGTTGTAGATGAATCCCTGCAGCCAATCGTCGACCAGGAATTATATGTATTTAAAGCGCTGGAGACCAAGTCTCGCCCAAGCGTAATTTATGCACCTGAAAATGACGCTGTCAACCTGCTTTTAGCAGACAGTGTTCGGATGGTCCTTATCTCACGCGAGTTAAACCCGCAGGAAAAACAAGTATTAAAATCCCGCAACCTGGTAACTATTGTGAACCGCTTTGCTGTGGATGCGATCGCCATTATTGTTAACAAAGCCTCCAACGACACCACTATTACCGTTAGCGACGTAAAAAAGATGCTTAACGGACAGGCTAAGCAGGATAAAAATATCATATTTGACAACCCAAACTCGGGCCTGGTGAGGTATCTGAAAGAGTTTTCCGGCAATAAGGAGCTTAAACAAAAAAATATTTTCTCCCTCAAATCCAACAAGGACGTCATCAAATACGTCAGCCAGCACCCAAATTCAATAGGGATTGTCGGGTTTCCGTGGCTTAATGATCCGGATAAAGACTACGCCGATGCTGTCGATAATATAAAAATTGTAGGTGTGAGAAATGACACCGCAAAAAATGCCTCCCCTGATTATTTTACACCATCGCAAACTACCCTTGCGTTAAAACAATATCCTCTCACCCGCGATTTATATATTGTTAATTGCACCGGCAATATGAGTTTAGGAATGAAATTTGAGGTGTTTATGAGGGGTGAAAGAGGGCAGCTGATTGTATTAAAATCCGGAATTCTGCCCGATAATATACCGGATAGGCAAATAAATATTGTAAAATAACTGAAACAGTTAACCGGGTTTATTTATTTTGTATAAACTTGTTTAAACTTGTACCGGCAAAATCAATCTAAAAAATATAATATTGCAGGATTATCCAAAAAAAAATGTTTTTTTACATACTGTTTCAAGGGGAAAAACATTTCTAAAGTCACAATGTTGCAGTAAAAAACAATTAATTAGTAATTTAGCAGTTAATGCTAAGAAAACAATTATAAGAATGAGGGAAGTACCGCTGGTTTACTGAAACATTAAAATAAAAAGTAAATATGCTGCTGCTGACAGAACGCAATTAAACATAAAACGATAACGAATTAACTAATAAAAATGAAAATGATCAGTAAAATAGCCGCCTCAGGGTTAGGACTGTTATTTATAGGTTCATCAGTTTTTGCTCAAAGTTTAGCAGATGCCAAAAAAGCAATTGATGCCGAACAATACCAGAAGGCTAAATCGATGCTAAAAAACCTGACGGTTACGCAGGCAGATAAAGATGAAAACTATTTTTACCTGGGTTGGGTATATCTGAAGCAGGATTATCTGGACTCAGCCAAAACGATTTTCAACAAAGGACTTGCTGTAAACAGCAAATCAGCATTAAATTATGTTGGTTTGGGAGCTGCTGCCCATATTGAAAAAGACAATAGCACCGCTACAACAAATTTTAACGCGGCAATAACCCTTGCAGGAAAGAAAAACAGCACGCCTTTTTTATATATAGGTTTGTCGTACTTGTTACCTGTTAGCGGCAGCAGTATTGGTCCTAAAGGATCTGCTGTAAGCCAGGCCGATGCAAATGCTGCTATTGCAGCATTAAACCAGGGCAAAGCTGCCAATCCGCGTGATGCAGAGGTATTAACAGCGCTTGGCGATGCCTACCGCTCGCAATTAAGCAGCAATGATGCTTATAGCGCTTACTCATCAGCATTGGCAATTGACCCTAAATCGGCTTCAGCAAATGTTGCTGAGGGTGTATTATGGAAATTTGCAGACAACTTTGACGGCGCCGTAACCCAGTTTAAGGCAGCGTTGACAATCGATCCTAACTATGGACCCGCCTATCGCGAATGGGCCGAAACTGATTTACGCTGGGCCGATACTGACCCCGCCATACATGATGCCAAAATTCAGGAAGCAGCTGATAACTATAAAAAATACATCAGCCTTACTGATTACTCGGTTGAATCGCAAATGCGCTATGCTGACTTTTTGATCACCGCAAAAGATTATGTAACCCTGCAAAAGGTTGCAACTGACCTATCGGGCGCGTCAAGATCTAACTTAAGGGTTTACCGCTATTTAGGTTATGCCGCCCTGGAAAACAAGGACTATCCTGCTGGCGAAGCCGCTTTAACCAAATGGGTTACCCAGGCAGATCCAAAACGTTTGATCCCTACAGATTATTTAAAATTAGGCAAGATAGAGCTGGCTCTTAAAAAAGATTCATTAGGCGTACTTGACCTTCGCAAAGCTTTAACACTGGATACCACGCAGGTAGATGTTTATGGCGATATAGCAACTTCTTTATTTAGCCTGAAAAAATACCAGGAAGCAGCAGATGCTTATCATGTTTATGGGCAAAAATCTTCTCACGCTAAACTGAAAGACCATTTTAACGAGGGTTATAGTTTTTACGAAGCCTATTTAGCACAGGCTCGCAAATCACAAACTGTTAAGACCTATATACCAGATACGACATTGCTTACAAAAGCCGATTCAGCTTTTACCTATGTTCAGCGTAAACTGGCCAGTCCTAACGTTAGCGTTGTATATTACCAGGCGCAGGTGAAGGATTTTGAAGATTCAGGCGACAGGAACAACATCAAAGGATTGGCAAAACCTTTTTACGAACAATACATCCAGTTGGTATTGGCTAAAGGCGGTACACCTGATGAAACTACCAAAAGTAATTTGGTTGATTCCTATGTTTATTTAGGCAACTATGCTGAATTTAAAGATAAGGACCACGCCAAAGCCCTGGATTATTTTAACAAAGCGAAGGAACTTGACCCGACTGATGCCCGGGTTACCTATTACTTTCAAACTTCAGGAAAAGCAAAGTAAAACCCATTCCATAAATAAAAAAAGCCTCGCTGATAAAACATCAGGGAGGCTTTTTTATTATCGTTCCGTTTGTATATTTGCAACATGGAAATACATAGTTTGCCCGTAAATTATTTGCCCATCATTTTTCAAATGATCGTGGCATTGGCCTTTGTGGTTGTCACCATGTTTTTTACCCATAAATTGGGCCCCACACGCAAAACGAAAGATAAGTTAACCACCTTTGAATCGGGTATCGAGGTAATCGGTAACGCGCGTACCCCTATCTCCATCAAATATTTCCTGGTAGCCATCCTATTTGTATTGTTTGATGTGGAAGTAATTTTCATGTACCCCTGGGCAGTCAACTTTAAGGACCTTGGCCAGCAAGGCATGATAGAAATGTTCATTTTTATGGGCACCCTGCTGCTGGGCTTTATCTATGTTATAAAAAAAGGCGCACTTGACTGGGATTAACATTTGTCCAATCTGGTATTAATACACCCTCTACCTGGGGTTATTTATATAAGCTTGCAGTTAAATTATCCTGTTTAGACTAATTCTAAATATAAATACCATATTGCAAAGTGTATCTTATACATTAGTTATTTATTGTAAATTTGCAACCACATAGTCAATTTAGGACGGGTTTTTGTTTGATATAGATCATGAGTGAAATTCAGTTAGTTGATGCCCCTGCGGGCGTAGAAGGAGCAGGTTTCTTTGCTACTTCGGTTGATAAAGCAATAGGTTTAGCGCGTTCATATTCATTATGGCCACTGCCATTTGCTACTTCATGCTGCGGGATCGAATTTATGGCTACTATGTCGCCACATTATGACCTGGCCCGTTTTGGCGCCGAAAGGTTAAGCTTTTCGCCCCGCCAGGCCGACCTTTTAATGGTGATGGGTACCATCTCCAAAAAAATGGGCCCTGTTTTGCGCCAGGTTTACCTGCAAATGGCTGAACCACGCTGGGTAATGGCCGTTGGCGCCTGCGCATCAAGCGGCGGTATTTTTGATACTTATTCTGTTTTACAGGGAATTGACGAAGTGATACCGGTTGACGTTTACGTGCCCGGCTGTCCGCCACGCCCCGAAGCCATTATTGACGGCTTCATACAAATTCAAAAACTGGTGCAATCAGAAACTTTGCGCCGCAGGAATGAGCCAAAATATCAGGAACTACTAGCTTCATACGGAATTCAATAATGGGTAAATTAACAAACGAAGATCTTGTAAAAAAGATCAGCGAAAAATATAGTGACCAGGTAACCCTCCTTGGCGAACCATTTGGCTTATTAACCTTTGAGACCGGTCGCGACCAGATCATTGATCTGCTAACCTGGTTAAAAAACGATGCCGCATTACAGTTTATTTATTTAACAGATATTACCGCTATCCATTACCCCGAACTGCCAAAACCTATCGGGGTAATTTACCATTTGCATAGCCTGGTAAATAATGTACGCGGAAGGATAAAGGTATTTTTGGAAGATGCCGATGTGCATATCCCAACCGCCACCAATATCTGGAACGGCGCCAACTGGATGGAACGCGAAACGTATGACCTTTTTGGGGTGATATTTGACGGGCACCCTGACTTACGAAGGATATTAAATGTTGACGACATGACGGCCTTCCCGATGCGAAAAGAATTCCCGCTGGAAGACCCTAACCGTGTTGATAAAAAAGATTATTTTTTTGGAAGATAAAAGCAATGCAGAACCATCCGGTATATACAGATAACGATCCGCAAACCGAGCTTTCAACCCTTAACCTGGGCCCAACCCACCCTGCCACACATGGTGTATTCCAAAATGTGCTGCAACTGGATGGCGAAAGAATTGTAAGCGGCGTATCCACCATAGGCTACATCCACCGTGCTTTTGAAAAAATTGCCGAACACCGGCCGTTTTACCAGATCACCCCATTAACCGACAGGTTAAACTACTGCTCATCGCCCATCAATAACATGGGCTGGCACATGACAGTTGAAAAATTACTGGGCATACAAACGCCAAAACGTGTTGATTACCTGCGGATCATTATTATGGAACTGGCACGTATTGCCGACCATTTGATCTGTAACAGCGTACTCGCTGTTGATACAGGTGCCGCTACAGGCTTCTTTTACGTAATGGAATACCGCGAGGCTATCTATGAAATTTACGAAGAGGTTTGCGGTTCGCGCCTTACCACCAATATTGGCCGTATAGGCGGTTTCGAACGTAATTTCAATGCCATCGCTTTCAGAAAACTGCGTAAGTTTTTAAAAGAATACCCGGTTGTTTTAAAGGAGTTTGAAAACCTCACCAAACGTAACCGCATATTTATTGACCGTACCAAGGATGTTGCAGCAGTAACCGCCGAAGACGCGATTAGCTACAGCTGGAGCGGGCCGATATTACGTGCAACAGGTGTTGATTATGATGTAAGGGCAATGAACCCTTATTGCTCATATGAGGAATTTGATTTTGAAGTACCCGTGGGCGAAAACGGCGATGTTTACAGCCGTTACCTGGTACGCCAGGAAGAAATGTGGCAAAGCTTGCGCCTGATTGAGCAGGCATTGGTTAAACTTGAAAACGAGCCTTCGGATATTTTCCACGCGGATGTACCTGACTTTTACCTGCCTCCGAAAGAGGATGTATATAATAATATGGAAGCGCTGATCTATCACTTTAAAATAGTGATGGGCGAAATACCTACACCAAATACAGAAGTTTACCACTCGGTTGAAGGTGGTAACGGCGAATTGGGCTTTTACCTGGTAAACGACGGCGGACGCTCGCCTTACCGTTTGCATTTCCGCCGGCCAAGCTTCATTAATTACCAGATGTACGCGCCGATGAGCCGCGGCATGCTGTTATCAGATGCGATAATTAACATGAGTAGTTTAAACGTTATAGCCGGAGAGTTAGATGCTTAGAGTTGAAGAAACCCAGGCGCCGGTTGAATTTTCGCCGGAACTGTTAAAAAAGTTCGATGAAATCGTAAGCCGTTATCCCGAAGGGAAGCAAAAATCGGCTTTATTGCCCATTTTGCACCTTGTACAGGCTGAATTGGGTTGGCTTAGCGCAGCTGCTATGGATACTGTTGCTGAATACCTCAGTATCCAATCGATTGAAGTATACGAAGTAGCCACTTTTTACTCCATGTACTTTATGCGCCCGCAAGGCAAATACGTATTGGAGGTTTGCCGCACCGGCCCTTGCTGCCTGGTGGGCGCTGAAAAAATAATGGACCATATTGAAGAGAAACTGGGCGTTAAGGAAGGTGAAGTTACTTCCGACGGCCTGTTTAGCTGGCGGGGTGTTGAATGCCTTGCTGCCTGCGGTTTCGGCCCGGTTTTACAAATTGGTCCCGAATATACATTTTATGAAAATTTAACAAACGAGGGGGTTGATAAGCTGATTGCGGAATTAAAAGCGAAAGGCAAAAATTAATAATGACAGGAACAGCTTTAGTTGTGTCAGATACTTTATTGGTTGTAACCGTAGCTGTTATCAATTTAACCAACGAAAGCATCGATCAAATACCGGTGTTCCTGAAGTTCCTGATAATTATTGCTGTTGCCAGCAGCATTATCAGGCATATCAACCACTACAGGCATACAAAACGCTTGTATTAGCCTGGCGACGTTATAAGTAGATAAAAAATAAATGAACAACAGAATAAAATTAATTGTATGGGATTCGGCTTTAATCAGCGGGATCATGTTGTTTTTGTTTTGGAATATTCAGCCGCATAACAATTTAATCATAGGTTTAATTACCGTATTAATTCTGTCAAATTGTGCGGCACAACATATAGCCGGGTATAAATTAACCGGCAAAATTTATTAACAGTAATGGCACGTAAATTACTATTAGAACACATCAACGTACCCGGCATCAATACTTTTGATGTTTACCGCTCAAAAGGCGGCTATGCTTCGGTTGAAAAAGCTTTAAAAACCATGTCGCCCGACGAAGTGGTTGAAGAAGTTAAGAAATCGGGGCTGCGCGGCCGTGGCGGCGCGGGTTTCCCTACCGGGATGAAATGGAGCTTTCTGGCTAAACCGGAAGGTGTTGCCCGCTACCTGGTTTGCAATGCAGATGAATCAGAACCAGGAACTTTTAAGGACCGCTACCTGATGACCTATATCCCCCACTTATTAATTGAAGGGATGATCACTGCAAGCTATGCCCTTGGCGCTAAAGTATCCTATATCTACGTTCGCGGTGAAATGATGCCGCAGATCAGAATCCTTGAAAAAGCAATCGCGGAAGCAAAAAATGCTGGTTTCCTTGGTAAAAACATTTTAGGCTCAGGCTACGATCTTGAACTATATGTGCAACCGGGCGGTGGCGCCTATATCTGCGGCGAAGAAACCGCTTTACTGGAATCACTGGAAGGCAAGCGCGGTAATCCACGCATCAAACCGCCATTTCCCGCTATTGCCGGTTTATATGGCTGCCCTACAGTAGTAAATAACGTGGAATCAATTGCAGCAGTTGTTCCGATCATCAACGAAGGCGGGGAAGAATATGCCAAAATAGGCATTGGCCGCAGTACCGGGACCAAATTGATCTCAGCTGGCGGCAACGTTAAAAATCCTGGCGTTTATGAAATTGACCTGGGCTTGCCAGCCGAAGAATTTTTATATTCCGACGAATATTGCGGCGGTATCGCCAATGGCAAACGTTTAAAAGCGGTTGTGGCCGGCGGTTCATCCGTACCGATACTTCCTGCAAACCTTTTCCTGAAAACCATTAATAACCAACCACGCCTGATGAGCTATGAATCATTGTCAGACGGTGGTTTTGCTACGGGCACCATGATGGGCTCAGGCGGTTTTATCGCCTTTGACGAGGATCAGTGCATTGTACGCAATACATGGAATTTTACCCGTTTTTATCACCACGAAAGCTGCGGGCAATGCTCGCCATGCCGCGAAGGTACCGGGTGGATGGAAAAAGTATTGCACCGTTTAGAATACGGCCATGGCAAAATGAGCGACATGGACCTGCTGGTTGATGTATCGAAAAAAATTGAAGGAAATACCATTTGTCCGCTGGGCGATGCGGCTGCATGGCCGGTGGCCAGCGCCATCCGTCATTTCAGGGACGAATTTGAATGGCATGTAACCAATGCTTCGGAAGCGGTAACGAGGAATTTTGGATTGGCGCATTATGCTGATCCGCTGCCGAAACCGGAAGTTGTAGCATAAATAATAATAACAGCGTCGCTGTCGCAAACGCGGCGATTGACGGTTGGAAAATATAATTTTGACTAATATAGAATGTCAGTTAAAGTAACCATAGATGGCATTGCCATTGAAGTAGAACCGGGAACATCCATCCTGAACGCCGCGAGGCAGATTGGTGGCGATATTGTTCCGCCTGCGATGTGCTATTATTCAAAACTAAAGGATAGCGGCGGTAAATGCCGTACCTGTTTGGTAAAAGTGAGCAAAGGATCTGAAAAAGACCCGCGCCCTATGCCCAAACTGGTGGCTTCATGCCGCACCACAGTTATGGATGGCATGGAAGTGCAAAACATCACCTCGCCCGAAGTTATTGAAGCCCGTAAAGGGATCGTAGAAATGCTGCTGGTAAACCACCCGCTGGATTGCCCTATTTGCGACCAGGCAGGAGAATGCCACCTGCAGGACCTTGGTTTTGAGCATGGCGCGGTTAAAACCCGTTATGAGTTTGACCGTCGTACCTTCGAAAAAATTGATATCGGCGATAAAATACAGCTGCACATGACCCGCTGTATCCTTTGTTATCGTTGCGTATTCGTAGCTAACCAGCTTACCGAACATCGTTATCACGGGATTTTAAACCGTGGCGATCATTCTGAAATATCTACCTATATACAACATGCCGTTGATAACGATTTTTCAGGAAACGTGATCGACGTTTGCCCTGTTGGCGCCTTAACTGACAAAACTTTCCGCTTTAAAAACCGTGTTTGGTTTACTAAACCAGTTGAAGCGCACAGAGAATGCGATCATAAAGATTGCAACGGTAAGGTAACCCTTTGGTATAAAGGTGAAGAAGTTTTGCGTGTAACAGCACGTAAGGATGAATATGGCGAAGTGGAAGAATTTATTTGCAACACTTGCCGCTTTGACAAAAAGAAAACGTCAGATTGGGTGATTGACGGGCCGCGCCATGTATCACATAAATCGGTAATCAGTTCTAATCATTATGATTTTATACCTTTACCGGTGGTAAAATCAAATCCTGTGCTGATAGAGGCTAATAAAGAACAATTTGAACGGGAAACACGCTTATAATGGAACTTGCAGATATCATAATTAAATTTGTCCTGGTAGTGATCATTTTTGCAATCAGCTTGCTGATTGCTTTATACTCTACCTATGCCGAACGTAAAGTAGCCGCATTTTTTCAGGACAGGCTTGGCCCTAACCGCGCCGGTCCATGGGGTATTTTACAACCCTTTGCCGATGGTGGTAAAATGTTTTTAAAAGAAGAGATCATTCCGGCAAGCGCAAGCAAGTTCCTGTTTATAGCAGGCCCTTCGCTGTCCATATTTACCGCATGTATCGGTTCGGCTGTTATCCCATGGGGGCAGCAGTTAACCATTGCCGGTCATGTTATTGACTTGCAGGTTACTGATATTAATGTAGGCGTCCTCTACATACTCGGCGTGGTTTCGCTTGGTGTTTATGGGGTAATGATAGGCGGTTGGGCCTCCAATAACAAATATTCGTTATTAGGTGCTATACGTGCAGCATCGCAAAACATCAGCTACGAGATTTCAATGGGCCTGGCCATCATCGCCCTCCTATTGGTTACCGGTACCCTGAGCTTGCGCCAGATTGCTGAACAGCAACATGGTTTTTGGGCGCATGGCTGGTTTACCTGGAACTTTTTTAAACAGCCATTAGGCTTTTTATTATTTATTGTTTGTGCTTTTGCAGAAACCAACCGTACCCCTTTCGACCTTCCTGAATGCGAAACTGAGCTGATTGGTGGTTACCACACCGAATACTCCTCCATGAAACTTGGGTTTTACCTGTTTTCTGAGTATATCAATATGTTCGTGTCTGGTGCGGTAATGGCTACCCTTTATTTTGGCGGTTATAATTTCCCTTTTATGGATATGATACACTCACCAAACCTGGTAGCTATTTTGGGTGTGGTCGCGCTTTTCGCAAAAATATTTTTCTTTATCTTCTTTTTTATGTGGGTTCGCTGGACAATCCCCCGTTTCCGTTACGATCAGTTAATGGACCTGGGTTGGAAAGCATTGATCCCGCTGGCAATAGCCAATATTGTCATTACCGGTATTGTTATTACTTTTTTAAACAGATAAGCGATTAAACAGATGGAAGCATTAAGTAATAAGCGAAAAGTAATGGAATCGAAGCCGCTCACTTTTTTAGAGCGGATCTATTTGCCTGCCATTTTCCAGGGCCTGGCCATTACCATGAGGCACTTTTTCAGGAAACCTGTAACCGTGCAGTATCCTGAGCAAACACGCGAATATTCTGAAAATTTCAGGGGTCTGCACTCGCTTAAACGCGATGAGAATGGCAAGGAACGTTGCACCGCCTGCGGTTTATGCGCCTTATCATGCCCGGCAGAAGCCATCACCATGACAGCTGCTGAACGCCAGAAAGGCGAAGAACATTTATACCGCGAAGAAAAATATGCAGCAGTTTACGAGATCAATATGCTGCGCTGTATTTTTTGCGGCTTATGTGAAGAAGCCTGCCCGAAAGAAGCGATTTACCTGGATGGCCCGCACGTAACGTCAGACTATTTGAGAAAAGATTTTATATACGGTAAGGACAAATTAGTAGAAGCCCCATTAAATCAATAAAGAAGTTTTATACCTTTGTCCCGCACTTTAAAGGGTAAGGTATTTTGTAAATATAAACCATGAGTACATTTTACTTCATCGCATTTTTGTCAATCTTTTTTTCGATACTTGTTATCTCTGCGAAAAATCCTGTACATAGCATTCTTTACCTGGTGCTAGTATTTTTCACCTTCACTATTCATTATATTTTGATGAATGCACAGTTTTTAGCTGTGGTAAATTTCATTGTATATATGGGTGCGATCCTGGTATTGTTTTTATATACCCTGATGCTGATCAACCTGAATAAAGAGTCTGAGCCCCGCAAATCCGGCCTCATTAAGCTTGCAGCGGTTGTTGGCGGCGGTTGCTTTTTAACAACCATCATTGCAGCCTTAAAAGCATTTAAAATTTCGCAACCGGTAATGCTGCAGGACCCTAACCTGGGCCTGGTAAAAAACTTAGGCAAAATTTTGTTCAACGAATATTTACTGCCATTTGAAGTTTCATCCATCCTGCTGCTGTCAGCAATGGTTGGCGCTGTTTTACTGGCAACTAAAGACCCAAAAACAACCTGATGGAAACCATATCAAAAAACATACAAGCTATTCCGCTTAACCATTACATCCTGTTATGCTCTATCATATTTTCGATAGGGGTTATCGGTGTTTTGATCCGCAGGAATGCGATCGTGATCTTTATGTCGGTTGAGTTGATGCTGAACTCGGTAAACCTGCTGTTAACCGCATTTTCCGTTTACCGCGGCGATGCCACGGGCCAGGTTTTCGTATTCTTTATCATGGCGCTGGCCGCTGCAGAAGTAGCAATAGGACTTGCCATCATCGTAATGATCTATCGAAATACAAATTCGATAGACATCAACGTGCTGAACAGGTTGAAATGGTAATTTATAATTTCGGAAATCGGAATTTCGATTTCGGATTTGTTTTGTTTTAAAAATTTAACTTAAAAAAAATCTTAACGTCTCCCCCACCGGGGGAGATTTAGAGGGGGCTTATATGGATAATTACATCTGGCTTATTCCTGTACTACCGTTAGCCGGTTTTATTATTAACGGCTTAGGCCGCAACACGCTGTCAAAAGGCCTCATCGGCTTTTTGGGCAGCTTAATGGTACTGGTTTCATTTGGCTTAAGCCTGGGCCTTTTCTTGCAGATCAATTCAACACATGCGCCTATCAATGTAACTTTGTTTACCTGGTTTGAAGCAGGTATTTACAAGCTGCCTTTTGCATTTTTGGTAGATCAGTTAAGTGCATTAATACTGCTCATCATTACGGGTGTAGGTTTCCTGATCCATTTATATTCGATAGGATATATGAAAGATGACGCGGGTTATGGCAAGTTTTTCGCATACCTTAACCTGTTCGTCTTCTTTATGCTTTTACTGGTTTTAGGTTCAAATTACCTGATCATGTTCATCGGCTGGGAAGGTGTAGGGCTGTGCTCCTACCTGCTCATCGGTTTCTGGTACACCAATCCGGATTATGCGGACGCCGCTAAAAAAGCATTCATCATGAACCGTATCGGCGATCTGGGCTTTATCATTGGCATATTTATTCTGATGAGATATTTTCACAGTGCCAGCTTTGCAGATATCTTCCCGCAAGCAGGCACCAGCCAGTATGCTGGTACACCTTACGTTTTGATCACATTACTACTGTTTGTAGGCGCTGTTGGTAAATCGGCACAATTACCATTGTTTACCTGGCTTCCGGATGCGATGGCCGGCCCGACACCTGTTTCGGCCCTCATCCATGCCGCAACCATGGTAACTGCTGGTGTTTATATGATAGCCCGCTCAAATATCTTATTTACTTTGGCGCCGGTTACGCTGCATGTCATATCCATCGTGGGCTTATCAACCGCAGTTTTAGCAGCTGTTATCGCTTTAACACAAACTGATATTAAAAAAGTACTGGCTTATTCAACTGTTTCGCAGTTGGGTTATATGTTTTTAGGTTTGGGTGTTGGCGCTTATACCGGCGCTTTCTTCCATGTGCTCACCCACGCGTTTTTTAAGGCTTTATTATTCCTTGGCGCCGGCTCGGTAATCCATGCGGTTAGCGGCGAACAAGATATGCGTAAAATGGGCGGCCTCAAAAACAAGTTACCTATAACTTACAGAACGATGCTGATCGGTACTATTGCTATTGCAGGTATTCCTCCATTTGCTGGTTTCTTTTCAAAAGACGAGATATTGGCGCACGTGTTCGCACAAAGCCCCGCAATGTGGGTGATTGGTGTTATTACCGCCATGTTCACCTCATTCTATATGTTCAGGATGCTGTATCTTACCTTCTTCGGTAAGTTCCGCGGCACACATGAACAGGAGCATCATTTGCATGAATCACCTGCTACCATGACCATTCCCCTAATTGTTTTGGCAGCATTATCCATTGTTGGCGGTCTGATCGGCATTCCCGAGGTTATGGGTGGCCACGATTGGCTGGCCCAGTTTTTAGCGCCTGTATTTAAACAGTCTGCGGCTATTTTTACTGAGACGCCTTTGACACAATCTACAGAATGGACCTTGATGGGACTATCTGTTGCCGGGGCCGTAATAGCCTTGTTTTACGCTTTCAACAAATACGTAACGAAAGCCCATGTGCCTGTTGCCGATACCGAGGAACGCCCTGCTTTGGCTGAATTATCCTACCATAAGTTTTACATAGACGAATTGTATGATATGATTATCCGGAAACCACTGGATGCGCTATCAGACTTCGCCTATAAAGTGGTTGATAAAATGGGTATAGACGGAATTGTGAATGGACTGGGTAAAGGATCAATTGAGGCAAGCAAAGGCCTGCGCCTTTTGCAAACCGGTAATGTAGGTTTTTATATTTTCATGATGGTATTGGGGATCATTTCGATACTCCTGACACTTGTTTTTAAATTTTAAAAAACGTTTAGCGTTTACAATATAAAATGACGGTTAGTATTTTAATTTTTTTGCCGGTAGTTGCAGCCCTTGCGGTATTGTTATTTAAAAACAATGCGGCCAAACACGCTGCCTTAACTTTTGCGGTTGCCGAGTTGGTTGTAGCTGCACTTTTTTTATCCAAATTCGTACCTGATGCATCGTTTCAGTTTGTTACGGATGTACCCTGGATCCCCAAATTTGGTATTTATTTTAACGCAGGGATCGACGGGATCAGCATGATGATGGTTTTGCTGACGACGCTATTGGTTCCGCTCATCATTTTAACCACCTATAAGCATCAATACAAAAATGCAAATGCATTTTATGCCCTCATTTTATTTATGCAGGCAGGCTTGCTGGTAGTGTTTACCGCTTTAGACGGATTTTTATTTTATGTGGGTTGGGAAGCGGCTTTGATCCCTATCTATTTTATCTGTTCATTGTGGGGCGGCGAAAACCGTATCAAAGTAACTATCAAGTTTTTTATCTATACTTTCTCAGGTTCGCTGATCATGTTACTGGCTATCATTTACCTGTACCTGCAAACTCCTGAAAAAACTTACGACATATTTCATTTTTATAATTTAGCGCTCGGTGCCAAACAACAGTCATGGGTTTTTCTTGCTTTCTTTTTGGCTTTTGCTATAAAGATGCCGCTATTTCCTTTCCACACCTGGCAGCCTGATACTTATACCGAAGCGCCAGCAGCCGGCACCATGCTATTAGCAGGTATTATGCTAAAAATGGGCATCTATGGGGTTATCCGCTGGTTAATTCCAAACGCGCCGCTTGGCTATATGCAATGGTATAGCGTTGTAATTGTGCTGGCAGTAATCGGCATTGTATATGCATCTATTATTGCCATCAGGCAAAAAGATGGGAAACGGCTGGTGGCTTATTCGTCCATTGCACACGTTGGCTTAATTGCAGCCGGCATCTTTGCCTGGTCAGTGCAAGGTTTGCAGGGCGCCATGATCCAAATGCTGAGCCATGGTATTAATGTTATTGGTATGTTCTTTATCTGGGATATTATCAGCACCCGTTTGGGTACCCGCGAGATCAGCCAGCTGGGCGGCATCGCAAAAGTAGCCCCCAAATTTGCGCTGGCATTTTTAATCATCGTATTAGGGACGGTAGCCCTCCCGCTTACCAATGGTTTTGTTGGCGAATTTTTATTGCTCAACAGCGTTTTCCAGGTAAACATTTACCTTGTTGCGGTTGCCGGCTTAACCATGATACTTGGCGCGGTTTATATGCTGCGGATGTATAAACAGGTAATGCAAGGCGAAACAAATGCATTAACTGCCACTTTTACTGATATTACAGGTACTGAGAAACTGGTCCTTTGTATCATTTGCGCCCTTATTATTGTAATTGGCATTTATCCGCAGCCAATACTTCATATATCAGACGCCGCAGTTACAAAATTGGTTCAAACCTTGAATTTTAAATTTTACCAACAAAAACTATGAGTACCCTAATAATTATATCTACTCTTCCTATACTATTGTTATACCTGGGTTTATACAAAGCCCAAAAAGCATTACTACCCGTAACGCTTATTGGGTTGATTGCCGCGCTGGGCTTTACTGTAGCATCTTATACTTCGGCTGACACCGCTACCCCGATTTATAGTGGTATGATGCTGTTTAATAATTTTTCAGCTGTATTTTCAGGCATTACTATCATTACGACTATACTGATCATCTTACTTTCACGCGGTTATTTTGAAAAGATCAGTAATCATATTGCGGAATATTATGCTATCATCCTGTTTGCACTGGCAGGGGTTATCGTAATGGTTTCTTTTTACAACCTGGTTATGCTGTTTATCGGCATCGAGATCATGTCGGTTAGCTTATACATCCTTGCAGGTATTAAAAAAACCGACTTCGCCTCTAATGAAGCTGCTTTAAAATACTTCCTTATGGGGGCATTTTCAACAGGCTTCCTGCTGTTTGGTATTGCCTTGATTTATGGCTCTACAGGTTCGTTTAACCTCGAAACCATCCGTAATTGGGTGATTCAAAACCCACATAGCATCGATCCGATGTTTTATGCAGGCATCTTGCTGATCGTAGTTGGCTTGTGCTTTAAAGTAGGTGCGGCCCCCTTCCATTTCTGGACTCCGGATGTGTACGAAGGCTCCCCTACCCTGATTACAGCGTTCATGTCGACAGTGGCAAAAACAGCAGCATTTGCAGCTTTTTTACGCCTGTTCAGCGCTTGCTTTGCGCCGGTATCTGATTTCTGGGTGCCTGTGTTATTAGTAATCACTATTATTACCCTTTTCATTGGCAACATTACTGCGCTTTACCAGCAAAGCTTTAAACGAATGCTGGCCTTTTCGAGTATATCACATGCAGGCTACTTATTATTTGCTATTGTAGCTCTTGGTGCAAGTTCTGCAAATTCGGTATTCATGTATGCCACTGCTTATTCTATTGCCTCTATCATCGCCTTTGGCGCCTTAATACTTGTTCAGCAACAATCAGGCAGCGATAATTTTGAGAGCTTTAACGGGTTGGCTAAAAAGAACCCCTTCCTGGCAGTTGTGTTAACTATTGCCATGCTCTCACTGGCGGGCATTCCGCTTACCGCAGGGTTTATTGGTAAATTCTTTATGTTCTCAGGCGCATTACTGCAGTTTAAGTTAGTGCTGGTATTATTGGCAGTGGTAAATGCTGTTATCAGTATCTTTTATTACTTCAGGGTAATTATCGCCATGTATTTCCGTGATGCTGAACGCGCCGAGCTTACTGTACCGGTATTTTATCAACTGGTTTTAGGTTTTGCTGCATTGGTAACTATACTGATTGGCATCTACCCGGGCTTTATTTCAAACCTTATTTAAATCTGTAACATAAGCATTACAAATTCATTTAATATTTGTAGTTTTACAGATATAGCAAATGGATAGTTTTTGGGAACACCTGCAAAATTTAACAGATGCCCGATCAATTATAAGCTTAGGGTTCTTCTTTCTGCTTATTGTTGTTTTTGCTGAAACCGGGCTGTTTTTTGGTTTCTTTTTACCTGGCGACTATTTGTTATTCATGTCGGGCCTACTCTGCTCAACCGGCAGGTTTGATATTTCAATTTATACCCTTGTTTTATCACTAATTGCAGCTGGCGTTTTAGGAAATTATACCGGCTACTGGTTTGGGTACCGAACGGGGCCGGCCTTATTTAATAAAAGCAATTCTTTCTTCTTCAAAAAGCATCATATTAATGTTGCGCAGGAATTTTACGCCAAACATGGGGGCAAAGCATTGGTTTTAGGGAGATTTTTCCCAATAATTAGAACTTTTGCACCTATCTTTGCAGGAGTTGTTAAAGTTGACATTAAAAAATTCACACTTTATAACTTTGCGGGCAGTATTGCCTGGGTATGTACATTTACCTTATCCGGTTATTTTTTAGGCCGACGGTACCCGCAATTAAAAGAATATATTGAGTATATTGTAATTGGTTTAATAATAGTAACAAGCGTTCCGCTGATTTATGCGTTGTACAAGCGAAATCAGCACAATCGCGAAAAGGTTAAAGAGTTAAAATAAAATTTATAAATGAGTACACAACATCCATGGCACCAGGTTTCGCCCGGAGATAATATTCCCGAAATTGTTAATGCAATTATTGAGATCCCTAAAGGATCCAAAGCCAAATATGAGATCGACAAAGCATCCGGGCTGTTAAAGTTAGACAGGGTTTTATTTTCGTCGGTAATGTACCCGGCTAATTATGGGTTTATCCCACAAACGTATTGTGATGACAATGACCCTTTAGATATACTCGTACTCTGCTCCATTGATGTATTCCCCATGTCAATAATCGAGGCAAAAGTTATTGGCGTTATGCACATGGTTGACAACGGCGAACAGGACGATAAGATCATCGCGGTAGCAAAAAATGATATGTCGATCAACTACATCAACGACCTTGCCGAACTTCCTCCGCATGTAATGGTGGAAATTGTACGCTTTTTTAAGGATTACAAAAAACTGGAAGGTAAGAATGTTACCATTGAACACCTTTTAGGGATGCGATATGCACATAAGGTGATCAAAGAAAGTTTGGAATTGTATAAGTCTACTTTTCCCGTGTACCAATAAATAAACTATGGGGCCTGATCTTGAAATAAACGGTTTTTACCTTTTCCTTACCTTTTTCCTGGTTTTGCTGAACGGCTTTTTCGTTGCGGCAGAATTTGCTATGGTTAGGGTCCGCGGTTCGCAGGTTGAAATTAAGGCAAAATCGGGCAGCCCGGTAGCAAAAGTTGCCCGGGGTATTTTACACAACCTTGATGGCTACCTGGCGGCTACGCAACTGGGCATTACTATTGCCTCTCTTGGTTTGGGTTGGGTGGGCCAATCCGTTGTAACTGCTTTGATGCTGCGGATGTTCCTCACCTTTGGGCTTGACATAAAATCAATATTTATTGTCGATACAAGCCATATTGTGGCATTTGCTTTTATTACAGTGTTTCACATCGTGTTCGGCGAATTGGCACCAAAGTCTATCGCCATACAACGATCAGTGCGTACCGTAATGACAGTTTCGCTCCCGCTGCGTTTCTTTTTTGTAGTGTTTAAACCTGTAATCTGGTTATTAAACGGCTTCGCCAATTTTATTTTAAAGCTGATGGGGATCAACCCGGTGCAGGGCGAAGCGTCTCATAGCTCTGAGGAACTGCAATACCTCCTAGACCAGGGAAAGGAAACAGGTGCACTGGATTCAACCGAGCATGAGCTCATCCAGAATGTTTTTGATTTTAACGAGCGCATCGTTAAAAACATCATGGTACCCCGTACTAAAATATCAGGCATAGAACTCGGCACTACGAAAGATGAGTTACTTGAAATTATTATAACGGAAGGTTACTCGCGCATACCTGTATATGATGAAACTATTGACAAGATCGTGGGAATCGTACATGCAAAGGATATTTTACCCTTGCTGGCCCACCATGAAGAGATTATTTTAAAAAATATTATCCGTAAACCCTACTTCATCCCTGAAACAAAAAGGATCAACGACCTGATGAGCGAGTTACAGCAAAAACGTATCCAGATCGCAATTGTGCTGGACGAGTTTGGTGGCACTGCCGGAATGGTGACCCTTGAAGATATTGTGGAAGAATTGGTGGGTGAGATCCAGGATGAATACGATGAAGAAAAACCAATTGTTGAAACGATAAACGATCGTGAATTTATTGTAAACGCCCTTGCCCCCATCTACGATGTGAACAGCCACCTGCCGCATGATTTGCCGGAAGATGGCGATTTCGACACGGTATCAGGATGGCTTGGTGACATTTTCGGCAAAATACCGGATGTTGGTGAGCAGAAAGAAGCAAATGGTTACAATATCACGGTATTGAAAAAATCCGATCAGAATATTGAGTCAGTAAAGCTCGAGTTGCTGATTAACGAAGAGGATGCGTTAGATTTACATTGATCTGCTTTAACGATGCACCTTTTTTATACGCCAGATATTGACTCAACCTGCCAGCAATATTTTCTGACTGAAGAAGAAAGCAAGCACTGTACCCGCGTACTCAGGCTTGAGAAAGGCGCAGAACTGCAATTGATCGATGGCAAAGGTGGTTTATATACCGCAAGCATTTTGGATGCCCATCCAAAAAGAACATTGCTTCAAATAATTTCCGTAACCCACAACTTCAATAAAAGAAACCACTATTTACACATCGCCATTGCCCCAACCAAAAATATTGAACGTATTGAATGGTTTTTGGAGAAAGCAACAGAGATAGGCATTGACGAAATCTCGTTCATCATCTGCAAACGATCGGAAAGAAAAGATGTAAAGACTGAACGCCTGAACAAGGTGGTTACGTCCGCAGTTAAACAATCGTTAAAGGCCTACCATCCGCTTTTGAATGAGCCGATAAGTTTGACTAAGCTATTTACCCACCCTTTTGATGGACAGAAATTTATTGCACATTGCGAAAAAACAGGCAAAACCAGTATCGCCGATGAGCTGAAAACAGGTGGCCGGTATTTGATATTGATTGGGCCCGAAGGCGACTTTACGACCGACGAAATTGACGAGGCTTTGCAATACGGTTTTAAAGCAATAACTTTAGGCGAAAGCCGTTTGAGGACCGAAACTGCTGCGTTAGAAGCCTGTTTTGAAGTGAACTTTTTAAACAGAGTTAGTTGATTTTATTGATAGATTAGTTGACTTAGTTAATATTGATGATTAATCGAAAAAAATCGCTTATAAGGACGGGGATGAAACCCTTGTTGACGCTTTGCGCTATTGTGTTTTTAATGGCGATCACCAGTTTTAGCCCACCTACCTATAAAATGGCCAAACTAAAATATAATGGTGGCGGCGATTGGTACGGCGACCGGACAGCCCTCCCTAACCTGATAAAATTTTGTAACGAAAAACTCAAAACTAATTTTCAGCCAGAAGATGACGTGGTTGAAGTTGGCAGTGCTGAATTGTTTAACTATCCTTTTATTTTCATGACCGGCCATGGTAACGTGATTTTTTCGGACCAGGAAGCGCAAAACTTAAGGAAATATTTAACCGGCGGCGGCTTTTTGCATATCGACGATAATTATGGCCTCGACCCTTATGTTCGGCCGCAAATGAAAAAAGTATTCCCTGAGCTTGATTTTGTTGAGTTGCCGGTTAACTATCCAATCTACCACCAAAAGTTTGATTTTCCATCCGGCTTACCAAAAATTCACGAGCACGACGATAAACGCGCACAAGGTTTTGGATTGATATACAAGGGCCGCCTGGTTTGCTTCTATACCTATGAGTGCGACCTGGGCAATGGCTGGGAAGATTATGGCACATACGCCGGCGATACACAGGAAACGCGCTTAAAAGCCTTGAAAATGGGCGCTAACCTGGTCGAGTATGTTTTAACCCAGCAATAGTCACTATAATCATAAACACTAATGTCGAAAGCAATCTCCAATTAACTAACCTCTAATCTCCCGCCCCCATGTACAAGGTAAAAATAAATGATAAATACAATTTCGAACTTGAAAAGAATGGCGATAGCCTGTTGATAAATAATGAAAAGATTGAGGCAGACGTAAAACAGTTAAACAATACCGTCTATCATATCATCAACAACCTGCAGTCGTACAATGCAGAGATGATCAGTTTTAACCGCGCCGAAAAAACGGCTGAAATAAAAGTAAACAACAATATTTATACAGTTACCGCAAAGGACCAATTTGATATTTTACTGGATAAACTTGGCCTAAGTAACCTTAATGAAGCTAAGGTTAGCGAAATAAAAGCGCCTATGCCCGGCATGGTACTTAAAGTTTTTGTTAGTGAAGGAATGGACATTAAAAAAGGCGATAACCTTTTTGTTTTGGAGGCTATGAAAATGGAAAACATTATCAAAGCGCCGGCGGATGTAGTGGTTAAAACAGTTAAGATAAAACCTGGGGATAAAGTAGAAAAAGGGCAGATCCTGATGTTATTTTAAGCCGGATCAACTTTTATTATCCATAAAAAAGGCTTCCCGATTTTTTCAGGAAGCCTTTTCAATATCTAAAGATTAGAATTATTGTTTCGCGTTAAACTTCTTTGATTGTTTGATGCTGTAATGCGGTTTGCCTTCAGGATGAATTTCAGGCTCGCCTACTAAGGTCATTGCACAACGGAAGCCAACGGTTGAACTTGACTCGTCTTCATTCATAAAACGACGGGTTGCAGGGTTTAACCAGAACGCCATATCGTTCCATGAACCGCCTTTATACACCTTTGAATGATCGCTTACCAAACTGGTAGTTCCATACAACGAAGTATTTACTGTATCGTTATAACCCCTGTTATCAGGATTAAATTTCTTTCCCTCCAAAGCATTTTTTTCAGCGGGGGTCTGACCGGGAGCCGCACCCACAGCTGCTCCTGCGTTAGCAGTATTTGGCTGGTTAGGGTTTGCACTTTGTGCCTGTTGCAATGCTAGTAACTCGCTGTATTTCAATTTTTTGTTTGATACAGAAGCATCTTTGATCGGGCGGCCATACTTATCTTTGGCGTACAAACCTTTTGAAGCATCAGCCAGACGCTTATTGCTAAACTCGTTACCACGGAAAGGGTTAAAATCTTCAACTTCTTCAAATGAGGTTTGGCGGTAGGTATCCTGAACCCATTCATTTACGTTACCGGCCATGTTATATAAGCCAAAATCGTTTGGCGGAAAGTCTCTTACCGGCGCGGTAATATCCGCTTTATCATTCAAATATCCGCCTACACCCATATTGTCGCCCAAACCGCGTTTAAAGTTGGCCAATATCATACCCCGGGTAGCTCTTTTTGACGACCGTACACCTAAACCATTCCATGGATAAACTTTATTATCATCAATATTTTCAAATTGAGTATTGCCTATCAAACCTAATGCAGCATATTCCCATTCGGCTTCTGACGGTAAACGATATGCTTGTTTTAATATACCGTCTTCCATACGCACGTGCCTTACAGGCTCTTTTCCACCTTTTCCGTTGGCACCTGTAGTTGGTTTGGCGTTAGGGCTTAAATCAACTATCATTTTTTTACCATCAATACCGGGGCCCGTATATTGACCATTCAGATAAATATCTGTATTAAAAGGATCTTTATTTGATGCTGCGGGCGCAGCTGCTTTGCCTTTTTTGCCATTCCCGTTTAAGTCATTCCAGGCAACCATACGCCCGGTTTCACGTAAAATATTTTCGTTAACACGGTCAGTACGCCAAACGCAATAATCCTGCACCTGGTCCCAGCTAACACCCACAACAGGGTAGTCCTGAAAGGCCGGGTGCCTTAAATAGTTATCAACATAGGGCTCATTATATGCTAATGCATTACGCCAAACCAAAGTATCAGGCAATGCATTGTAATATAATTCGTGATCCTCCGGATAGGTAACACTTATCCAGTGCATGTAATCAATCCAATCCTGGTTGGCTACTTCAGTTTCATCCATGTAAAATGAAGGAACTGTTACCCTGCGTTTTATGTTATTGTAATCGTACGTAACGTCCTGGTCGGCACTACCGCCCATTACAAAGGTACCGCCTTCAATAGGCACCAAACCTGGTCCGGGAGTTGGGTGAGTCTTCCTGAAACGTTCGTAACCGCCGGTTTTTTTGTCATTGTAAGTAATACCGGTCTTTGAAGATTGCGCGTGTTTACTGCAGCTGCTTATCACTGTGCCAATGCCCAACAACACAATCGCAGTTCGCGTAAAAAGTACTTTCATATTTATACTTTATTTTTGGAATGTAAATTTATAACATTTTGCTTAAAATGCTAATTCTATTACCTAAATCTTTTAAAGATATTAATCTTTATTTGAATTTAAACGCAATCCAGGCTTATTGTGTTACATTTAATCCAAATAATATGGTGGAAAACTTCTTGGTTAACTTATACGTAATAGCCTTCAAATAGCATATATTTATTATTTAAAATATAAAAATATAAATTTCACATGATGTTTTTCTCTACCAGAGCTTTAATTATTTTCAGTGGTATATTATGTCCCGTTTTGGCAATTGCTCAAACAACGGGACCAAATGTTGATGGTACTACATACAATACTTCTTCCCTGGCTGCTGTTCCGTTTTTGAATATTACCCCCGATTCACGGTCAGGGGCATTAGGCGAAGCCGGCGTGGCCCTTACAGCAGACGTGAATGCAAATTACTGGAATCCAGCCAAACTTGCATTTTTAGAAGACAATGACAATGTCTCACTCTCTTACAGCCCATGGCTACGCCAATTGGTCCCGGACATCAGTATGTCTTATTTAAGTTATGCACATAAAATTGATGACCGCAACACATTCGGTGCATCTTTAAAATATTTCAACTACGGCACCATCCAATTCAGGGACAATACGCAAAATGACCTGGGCACCTATTCGCCAAACGAATTTGCGTTGAACGGATCATTCGCCCGTAAATTTGGTGAAGAGTTTTCGCTTGCGCTCACCGCTGGTTTTATCTACTCAAATTTATCAAATGCTGTTTTCGCTACCGGAACGGGCGCACAGGCCAGGGCAGGAACTGCTGTGGCAGCTGGCGTTGCTTTGTACTATAACCATAAGATCCAGGAATTTGGTACCGATGCGATATTTGCGTTCGGAACGAATATTTCAAATATTGGATCAAAAATCAGTTACAGCAATAATGGCCCGAAGTATTTTTTACCGGCAAACCTGAAAATTGGCGTTGCCAATACGATTAACCTGGATGATTATAACCAGCTAACTTTTACTGCAGATTTTAACAAACTATTGGTTCCAACGCCGCCAATTACTGATGCCAATGGGAATATCGTCAAAGGCGTCAGCAATGACGTATCAGTACCGGTTGGCATTTTCCAGTCATTTTCTGACGCACCGGGAGGTTTTAAGCAGGAATTACAGCAAATTACCATTTCAACCGGCCTTGAATACTGGTACAACCAGCAATTTGCC
The DNA here is from genome assembly GCF_903913935.1 of uncultured Mucilaginibacter sp. Classification (GTDB taxonomy): domain Bacteria; phylum Bacteroidota; class Bacteroidia; order Sphingobacteriales; family Sphingobacteriaceae; genus Mucilaginibacter. Next base: position 20,002 of record NZ_CAIWNH010000017.1, on the reverse strand, counting down.
GTACGGGCTGGTTATTTTTATGAAAATCCAAATAATGGGGGCTCGCATTACCTCACCATGGGCATAGGTTTTAAATATGATATTTTCAATTTTGACTTCTCGTACCTGGCGGCGAGCCAGCAAAATAGCCCGCTAGCAAATACGCTTCGTTTTACCTTAAGTGCTAACTTTGGCGGAGATAAAAACGCTAAAAAGCAATGACAAAATTAAGGGTTGGGTTTGGATTTGATGTTCACCAGTTAAAAGATCAGCATCCGTTTATTTTAGGCGGCGTAGATTTACACCATACTTCCGGGGCTTTTGGCCATTCAGATGCAGATGTATTGTTGCATGCTATTTGCGATGCCCTGCTCGGCGCTGCCAATTTGCGCGATATAGGCTTTCATTTTTCCAATACGGACGAGAGGTGGAAAGGGATCAGCAGCCTGGTTTTATTGCAAAACGTAGTAATACTTTTAAAAGAAAAAGGCTGGCAAATCGGTAATATTGACGCCATGGTTTGCCTCGAGGCCCCCAAAATAAACCCTCACATCCCTGCAATGAAGGTTAATATAGCCAAAGCCGCAGGCATTAGCGAAGAAGATATCTCCATAAAGGCTACCACTAACGAACAATTGGGCTTTATTGGCCGGCAGGAAGGCATTGTAGCCTATGCGGTTTGTTTGATAGAAAAGAACTGAGATTTGACAATTTGAAAATTTGGTAATTTGAAAATTATAAATCATTTTCAAATTACCAAATTTTCAAATTCACAAAATCGGACTAAACAGTCGCTTCTTTCTTAATAGTCACATTTCCGGTACGTTTTAACGCGCCCCATCCATGCAACTCGCCTTTTAATGCCCTGCGGATGGACTTAAACAGCACATAATACATCAGCTGGCGCCATATAAAGCGCTGCGGGATAATGTAAACCAATTTTTTATAGTCTTCCTTCTGCATCCAAAAGGCAATTATAGCCACTATGAAGTCTATCAGCACGAATCCAACGTAGTAGGTAATTATCCTACCCGGCTTATCACTGAATAAACCAATAATCATGAACAGGTCAGCAAGCGGAGAAAACAAAGGCAAAATAATTTGAAAAACTAAAATATTAGGCATGCCCAGCATCCCGAAGAACTTATACTTTTTATTGAAAAGCGCGTCCTTGTTTTTCCAGAAACTTTGCATCACGCCAAAGCTCCAACGGAAACGCTGTTTTAGCAAGCCATTAAGCGTCTCGGGGGCTTCGGTGTAGGCAATAGCGTCATCGCAATTACGTACCACATAGCCTTGCTTTAATATGCGCATGGTAAGATCGCAGTCTTCAGCCAGGGTATCGTAAGTAAAGCCACCGGCTTTGTACAGGGCTGATTTGCGGAATGCGCCAATGGCCCCGGGCACCACGGTGATGCTATTGATCAGGTCAAAAGCGCGCCTATCCATATTTTGGGCAGTAATGTATTCTATCGACTGCCACATGGTTATCAGGTTAGTTTCGTTTCCAACTTTAACAGTACCGGCAACGGCGCCAATTTCCTCATCGGTAAAATGGTTCATCAAATGATAAACGGCATCATTTTTTAGCTGTGTATCAGCATCAATACAAACCACAAAATCATTTTTGGCATGGCTGATCCCGAAGTTGAGCGCCGAAGCCTTGCCCCCGTTTGGCTTCGAAAGCACCTGCACCAAGGGGTGGTTTCCGTAGGCATTGTTTACCAGTTCGTATGTTTTATCTTTAGACCCGTCGTCAACAAAAATGATCTCGAATGAGGGGTACTCCGTTTTCAATAAACTTTGTATGGTTTTAATAGCGGTTACTTCTTCGTTATAACCTGGAACTATGATACTTACTGCAGGCAATTTAGCGGGATCAGTAACTGCCTGTTCAATTTTCTTATCCTCGCTGTATTGTCTTAACGCAAGTATTCCAATCAATATCACACGGCCAACGGCAAGGAAAATAGCAGAAAAGAATAAATAAATAAGGAACCAGTTACCATAAAAGTAAAATTCAATCAGAAAATTGTATAGCGAGCCAAGCACGCCTGAATTTGCATCATCCTTAATAGGTGGCATCAGGTCGGCTTTGTTTTTATGCAAAACATCAGCAATAGTGGTGAATTTGTACCCATGACTTTTAAAATAATGGATAATTTCCGGCAGCGCTTTTACAGTTTCTTCGCGGGTATCACCACCTGCGTCATGCAGCAATAGCATCGAACCGGCATCTTTCTGTTTGATAACACGGGCAACAATACTGTCAGCGGTTACACCCGGCTGCCAGTCCCATGGGTCAATGGATTCGCCTATGGTGATATAGCTTTGTTTCCTGCTTTCCGCTACCGGTATAACTTCCGCCAGGGTTTGCGGCTCGGCATCCGCATTGAAAGGCGGCCTGAACAATATGGTGCTCCTGCCTGTAACTGATTCAATCAGTTTCCTGGTCGCATTCAGTTCGAGATTCACCCGCTGCAGGCTTATTGCGGAAATATCGGGATGAAAAAACGTATGGTTACCGATTTCGTAACCCTCGTCAAACTCGCGCCGGAGAATGGGTACATTTTTTTCGGCCATTGATCCAACCACAAAAAATGCTGCCGGAACATGTTCTTTTTTTAAGATATCGAGAATCCTTGGCGTATAATCAGGGTCAGGACCATCGTCAAACGTTAAAACAATTTTGCCCGGATCGTACCCGTATTTGCGGATAACATATTTTGTGGGCAGCTTGATGTATTGCTGAGCAGTGATCACAAAACTGGAAGTATCCATCTGCACATTGATCTTGCCGGTAGTTGGGGTAGTTACCAGGTCGAGCACTTCGCCGTCGCCATCGTAATCTATTTTATTATTTAACCCTACAGATGTTAATCTCTTAACGTCGATACCCGTTTTCTTTAATGAATCTATTGACAAATTCTTCTGGAAGAATGTCCATAACCGGGGATCTTCGCCACCCAGCCGCCAAAGGGCAACGCCGCCCGTCGCCCAATCATCGGCCATACGGATAACATTAAAATTGGTAGCCGCATCAGTAAAATAAACTGTATGCTCAAGACTGTCAAGGTCATAATAATTATAATGCAGATTAGCTGAGGCCGGATCGAAAGTTATCTTGCTGCCATTTTCCTGTGCGTAACTAATCGCCTCCAGGTAACTCATGGGTTTTCCGGTACTGCTTTCGGGCCAGTCGTACCCCCCACCCTGAACCGTTAAAATAACTTTTTCACTAGGTATCCGGGAGCAAACATTATCCAGAATTTCTTCCACCCAACGCTGGTTTGATAGATCGCCTGCATTGCTTCCGTCATTATGCTGATCTATCGCCATCACAAACAAAAAATCATTGATATGCTGCAGGCGCTCTAACTGGTACTTTTCATCATCCGGAACCACGTTTTGCGTAACCAGAAAACCCAGCGGGTGCAGAATAGCATAAAGCTCATTTTCAAAAGTGATATAATTTTTGCTGTTGATGTCTTTTAAATCATCAAAATCAAGGTTGACTCCTTTGAACTTATACCTGGTTAACTGACTGGCGATGTTATAGATAAGCTGGGTACGAAGTTTTTTACTTTTGATGATTCGTTCAACATCTTTGGTATCATAACTACCTTTTTCCTTATCAGAATTAACGTAGTTTGAAAGCGAGACGATAACGGGCTTCTTAAATTTTCTATTTAGATTTATCAGGCCGGTATCAATATTAGCGACCATTGTATCATGCTTTGGCAATAAAAAGAAACCTTCGCTAACCACCATATCCAGGTGAGAGATATTGGACGCGAGTGAGCCATAGGCTTGCGGCTCCCATGCCTTATAAAATGCCGCGTTGATACGGTCCTTATTATTGGGGCGTTTTAGCTGGTGCAGGTGCCTTGTACGTGCCAGCTTGGTGATTTCATTTTTATCAATTTTGAAATCCTTATATTTTTTTGACCTTTTTAAGCTCTCGAGTTCTTCTTTAGTAAGCTTTTTGGGTGCGGGATTTAAGTTTGGTAAACTTGGATAATGCTTGGATGTTACGGTAATGATTGCCGCGAGTACACTACAAACCAGCACGATGATCAGCACACGGCTAATCCATTTAAAGCGCATCCACCGGCCAGGGGTATCCGTTTGAAAAACTTGTTTATCAGCCATTAAATTCTTACAATAATTTATTTAGGTACGTAATGATCAAATAGGGGGATTTGATATTATTTATGGTTTTTTAACCTGGTCAATTGCCGAAAAATCGACTCCGCATTTGCAATTTTCGCCACAGCCTTTTTTTGCAAACAAATTCCTGTAAACAAGCCTGCCCACATAAAACAGTGCTGCGGTAAATAAAATGGCTACTATAATGATCTGGATATTCACGTTACAAATTTAATACAATTTATATATATACGTACAGACATGTTAAATAGTATTTGGTTTAGGAATGGACACGAAGATTAACGAATTTGTTTGAATTTCACTAATGAATTGACACGAATTACACGAATGGATTCGAATTTTCACTAATGAGAGAGCCGCCGCTTGATATGATTCGTGAACATTCGTCCTTATTTGTGACATTCGTGTCCATTAAATTCGTCCTTATTCGTGAAATTCGTGTCAATCATTTCATGAATGCGATAGTCCCCCCTACCCAGTCAAAATCCTTATTATACCTAACGCCTATCATTTTTCCTTTACTTAAGCGGGCCAAATTAATGGCCAAAGTTGGTTTTTCATCACCATTTGGCCAAAGGTATAATAGCCTGATCTCTATCTTAACACCACCGTCCGGCGCATGCAAAACAGGTTCGTAATTTACTTTTTCCTGCAAGATCCAGTTCTCCGGATCCTTTATATTTTCAATGTCATTTTTACGCACATCAATAATTACACCCTGCCCTGCAAACGAAAAGAGTGGTTTTAGCACATAGTTTTCCAAATCGGCAGGAATATCCTTTACCTGGTGTAAAAATTGAGTTTTGGGGATGTAGTCCCCCTTTAAAAACGGCATGGTAAACTTGCTTACCCGGTAAAACCAGTTGGGGTGGGTTATCCATTCCACATCCAGTGATTGCCGGATATCAACTACTTTATCAAAAGCAGCGGGGTCGCCTTCTATCTCATCAAAAATTAAGCGATTATAGATCCGTTTGATCAGTTTTCTTTCGCCCCCGGCCCGGTAAAAAAGCTGGTTACCGTCCTGCTCCATTTCTTCAAGCGACACGATGGGCGTACCAATATATTTTCGGGTATGTTCAAAATCAACTGCAGTTTTTTGGTGATGGGCATTCACATCCATCAATACCACTTCTGCCGGATCATATTCTCCAATTATTGTCCTTTTTAGCAAATCGATATAAGAAGATTCGTCTAATCCGCTAAAATAAACCGACCATTCGTCTGTAATATCAAATGCCTTCGCATAGCTTTTAGCCAGGTTAACCTGGAAACCAAACAAGGATGGGAATCCCTGCAACTCGATCAATTTTGGAACAATATTGCCGTTTTCGTCGCTGCAAACCCCAAAATCAAGTGCAATAAAATGCGGGTGATCATTTTCATTGGGGAGCCGCCACTTATCGGGGATGGCTCTTTCGGTGAGTTGTTTAAAATCAGGTTCAAGGATAACGTTAATGATATCGTTACCTGCTGTAATGAGCCTGCTTTTAAAATCATCGGTCAAAAAAACCGGCGTTTCGGCTACGCGGAAAGCAATCGGGTTTTCAAGGTCTTTATTTAGCAACGCCAAAAGCTCATTGTACTTTTCTGCGGTAAATTTTTCGTTGAATGTTTTTCTGGCAGATGGCTCCATAAGTTTAAAACAGGCTTATTCAATCATGTTTTCCAATTGTTCCTTTAATATCGACCTCTCAGGCTGACTCATAAGATAGCGATCGCGGACAAAAGCACTTCGTTTCTTATGGATGGCTTGAGTGCACTGTACTCAACTAAATCAACTTTCCTGTTTGTAACTTCAGAGAGTTCTTCTTGAAGTTTAAGCATTTTAAAAAGAGTAAATCCTATCTCAGCTTCTATAAGGAGATCCAAATCACTATTTGAATTCATTCCGCTCTTCGCCAATGAACCAAAAATTGCCGCACGTTTAATTGAATACCGAATTAAAACAGGCAAAATCAATCGTTGGTATTTTTCTACGTCGTGCACGTTCATAGATCGTTAAATCAACATTAGAAGCAAAAAGGCCCTATACAACACTTCCTGCCGCCACCGGCCATTTTAAAAGCCCTCCCCATCCGGGGAGGGTTGGGTGGGGCCTATATCTCCTGCAAACTCAAAACAGCCTGGTCTAAAAAATTAGGGATGATGGTATTTTGCGTTTGGGTGATCTTATCCGGGTCCTCCAACCGTTCCAGCATTTCATTGTATTTATCCAGGCCGTGTTCACTCACTACCTCTTTCTTTTTGTCTTCCTTTAATAGCAAAGTGCGAATACCGACCGCATCTGCTTCCGGGTGAAACTGGGTGGAGAAAAAATAATCGCTGAACCGTATAGCCATCATTGCCCGCGGAAGGTCGACATATGGCCTTTCCTTTTCAATAGCCAGCAATTGCATTCCCAGGTCGATAAAACGCTTTTCATTTGGATGGATGACCTGCCAAAACCGGGAATCGACTGCGTAAAATGGATCGGCAAGCCCGTCAAATAAAGGTTCGTTCCTGCCTGCATTTGTTTCGTGAACAGGCAGAACCCCAAAAGAGGGCGATTTACGCATATTTATTGCACCCAAACCATATTTACGGCACATGAGCTGGAAAGAATGGCAAATAAAAAAGGCATGCTTTTTTTGCGAAGTGCTGGAAAGATTATGATCTTCAAGCGCATCCACCAGCTTAAAATATTTCTTTTCCCATTCGGTGCCTTCGCTTTCCAAAGGATCGCCCGGGCCGCCGCTGGAGATATAAATGTCGAATTCCGTCCCTGGTACTTCCACTTTTTTGCGGACGTCGAAAACTTCGTAGGTTAAATTTAATTCATTTTTCACACGGTAACGCTCCAAAATTTCACGGATCCCGCGCATCCCTTCATTTTCTATCCCATTATACAGATCCAGTACCGCTACTTTTACAGATTGTTTATCGTTTTGTGCCATTATTTTTTATATCCCTTTAAGCGTTTGTGAAGTGATGTAATCCACAACATCTGCAAAGTTATGGTTTTGTTCGTAAACTGCTAACTGTCTGTCAGCTCCTGTGCCATTTTCTAATATTTTATGCACGTATTGCAGGTCATCGCGGCAGCCCAATTCGTCAACCACTTCATCAACAAAATCAAGCAACTCCAGTACCAGCGAGCGGGTGTTTACTTCCATTTCTTTGCCGAAGTCGATCATTTTGCCATCAATACCATACCTTGCAGCGCGCCACTTATTTTCGTTGATCAGCGCCCGGTTATAGGTCATAAAAGCCATATTCTGGAGCCGCATTTTATAAAGTTTGGCGCATAAGGCCTGGAATAAAGCCACAAAAGCCATCGTTTCGTCAATCAGCATGGGGCAATCGCAAATGCGAAATTCAATCGTTTCAAAAAACGGGTGAACCCGGATATCCCACCATATTTTTTTGGCATTGTCAATACAATTTGTTTTCACCAAAAGCTTGATATACCTGTCATATTCCTCAATACTGTTAAAATAATCAGGGATACCGGTACGCGGGAATTTATCAAAAACCTTGGTTCTGAATGATTTAAAGCCAGTATTACGCCCTTCCCAAAAAGGTGAATTGGTAGATAAGGCATATACGTGGGGCAAAAAATAACGCACCTGGTTGGCAATATGAATGGCCAAATCGCGCGACTGGATGCCCACATGCACATGCAGCCCGAAGATCAGGTTGGAGCGCGCAGCTTCCTGCATCTCGTCTACAATTTCAAAATATCGGGGATGATCAGTGATCAACTGGTGCTGCCAGTGCGAAAAAGGATGCGTCCCGGCGGCGCCAATGCGTAAACCTATGTCCCCGGCCAACATGGCAACAGTACCGCGAAGCTTGCTCACTTCTTTGCGGGCCTCTTCGGTATTGCGGCAAATATGGGTGCCCACTTCTACCACGGCCTGGTGCATTTCGGCCTTTACCTGGTCTTCGTGGATCTTTTGGGCGCTTTCAACAATTTTTTGGTCATGCGATTTTAGCTCCCGGTTTACCGGGTCAATCACCATGAATTCTTCTTCAACACCTAAGGTAAATTCGTTCATAAAAGGTTATAATTTATCAAAAATCCCATTATTAGGCTATGTTTTGTTAGGTTAAATTATCTGTCGCGATCTGTTTAAAACATCGAACATTCGAAACACTTTTTTCACCCTCTTTACGGCTTGCCGTAGAGAGGGTCGGAGAGCGAAGCGAATCCGGGGTGAGTAAACTCGCCGCCATGCATTCGCAGTAATGTCCCCCGGGGTTGACTCACCCGAACATCGCTACGCTCGTTCACCCTCTCTTTTGCAGGCAAAAAAGAGGGTAGCTGCAATTTGTTCTTTGTTTCGAATGCTCAAGATTTTAAACCCATCACTATAATTGCTATATTATTTTGTCGTCTTTTTCGGCTTTACTATTTTTTCCTTGATCGTGCCTTCTGCCAATACTTCGTGATCTATCTTTCCTTCACTCGCTTCTTTTTTACCGGCTTTTTTCTCTACCTTTTTTTCAGATGCTAATAAATGCTCCCCTGCGGCGCCTGTTTTTACAAATTCGCCCCAGGTTAAATTATCCATATCAGGCTTTTGCTTTTTGGCGCGTTCAATGGCATAATCGGCAGCAGTCTCCACCACCCATTCAAAATTTTCCTGTCCAACACTGGTTACTTCCGCATCCGGCGCAGGGTTACAAAAATCAATGGCATAAGGCACGCCATTGCGGATCGCAAATTCAACGGTATTAAAATCGTAGCCAAGGTATTTATTTAGTTTGATCACGTAGTTTTTAACCAGCTCCAGCAATTTCTTTTCGGCCGGGGCCTTGCCATGCTCGTAGCGCAGGTGGTGCGGGTTGCGCGGCTCGTACTGCATTATGCGCACATGCTTGCCGCCTATGCAATAGCAACGGAAGTAGTCATCAAAAACAACCTCTTCCTGCAGCATCATTACGTACTGTTTGGTGTTGGCGTATTTGTCGAAAAAGTCTTCCTTATCGTGCAGTTTATAAACTTCTTTCCAACCGCCACCATCAAAAGGCTTCATGTATGCCGGGAAACCGACATAATCAAATATACCTTCCCAATTTAAAGGATAGGACAGGTTACGGAATGATTGTCCGGTGGTATCATCCGGCATATCCTTTGATGGCAGGATAACCGTTTTAGGTACCGGCACCCCTATTTTAACGGCCAGCGCATTGTTGAAGAATTTCTCATCAGCACTCCACCAAAAGGGGTTGTTGATGACCGCCGTGCCGCAAATCGCAGCATTTTTCAACATAGCCCGGTAAAAGGGCACATCCTGCGAGATTCGGTCAACAATTACTGCATAATCGAGTGGGATTGCTTGCTGCACTTTGTCAATGTGGACAAACTCTGCAGTGATATTTTTTTCTGCCTTCTGGTTAATGCGATCAACAAATGCATGCGGGAATGAATTTTCCTGTCCGAATAAGATGCCTATTTTTTTCATGGTATGATGGTAATTTTAATGCTCTCGTTTATATTTAATCTTTGTACTTTGTAGCAAATTCAATTCTTCTATGTTTTTATTAATTCTCTAACTCACTAATTCACTAAATCAATAACTATTTTATCGTTGATAAATAATGCGGAAACATTTCCTTCCAAACCGGCCAATCATGACTCGCAAACGGCCGTACATCCAGCCAATTGCGGATGCCCTTTCGATTTAAGATATTAGATAACCGGTCATTGTCCCCCCTGCAGATATCATGCTCAGCTGTCCCCAAAATTATATTCATGTGCCACAGATCTGGCTGGCTGCTTCCGGGCAAATAATCTATCGGGTTATTATAAAATACATCATCGTTATAAAAACCATCCGTAAACTGGGTGATATCAAACGCCCAGCTCATGCTGAACATATGGCCTGTTTTATCCGGGTGCTTAAAGGCGAAATTCGCGGCGTGGTAACCACCGAAACTACAGCCGGCCGTGGCTACCTTGTTGATGCCAGTTTCGTGCATTGCCCAGGGTGCAAGTTCATCCAATAGCATTTTATCATACCAGGCATAACGGCGGGCACGCTCGGATGGATGCACATCTTTATTATACCAGGTAAGCCAGTCGAAACTCTCGGGGCAATAAATTTTTACCAGGCCTTCATCAACAAACCACTTTACGCTATCAATCAGCCCTTCATCCTTGTTCTGGTAATATTTGCCCTGCGAAGTAGGGAAAAGTATAACCGGGTAGCCACGGTCGCCAAAAACCAGCATTTCTACATCGAGCCCCAAAATTTGCGAGTACCAGCGGTGATATTTTTCAGTCAAAGTATTGTTGGTTTAATGAATGTAAGTTAGAGAAATAATTTGGTGATTTGAAAATTTGATGATTTGAAAATTTGATGACTTGAAAATTTGATGATTTGAAAACGCCTCACCTAATTCCTCTCCAAAGGAGAGGCGAGGTTTTCAAACTTAAAAACCTTACCTTTGCCGTTTTAATAAAATTGAATACTGAGATGTACTGGAATTTGCCGGAGATGGAAATAGCAATAGCTGAAAAAAATATCATAATAAGATCCGAACACTTAAAGCGCAACGTTACCTGCACGCTTTTGATACCCGAAGAAACTGAATTTGTTGAGCCGATGAACCTTTTGCTCCTGAATGACGGGCAGGAAATAGAAAGCCTGGAGCTGAAAGAAACTTTAGAAGAGTTAACCAATTCCCAAAGGATAAAACCAACCCTGGTTGTCGCCATACACGCTGACGAAAATCGTTTGCACGAATACGGCACCGCCGGCAAACCTGATTTTAAAAAACGAGGCGACAAAGCCGGGTTATATACCGAATTTATAAAAACAGAGTTATTGCCAGCGATTTATAAGCTGACCAGCATCGAAAGTTTTGAAACGACCGCTTTCGCAGGTTTTTCGTTAGGCGGATTATCCGCTTTGGACATCGCCTGGCACAATCCCGCCCTTTTTGATAAGGCAGGCGCATTTTCAGGTTCTTTTTGGTGGAGAAGTAAGGATTTAAGCAAAGGGTATACCGATAATGACCGCATTATGCACAGCATTATCAGAAATACCAAAGAAAAACCCGACCTAAAAATATGGCTGCAAACCGGCACTAAAGATGAAACGGCCGACCGCAACAAAAACGGCATTATCGACAGCATCGACGATACCATCGACCTGATCAAAGAACTGGAAAATAGAGGTTTTAAACGCCCTGAAGAGGTTCGGTATGTCGAAATGTTCGGTGGCAACCACGATACTGCCACCTGGGCCAAAGCCATGCCTAAATTTTTGGTTTGGGCGTTTGGAAGATAGAACTATTTTGTAGTTTTAAGCCAAAATACAAAAGTGCGTCTTAAATACTTTTTTGTAACCGTTGCCGCATCGCTTTTCCTGCAAACCAGCCGGGCGCAAATGTTTGTTAAAAATATCCTGCACGACAAAATCCCTGTTTCATACACCGGCAAGGCAATTGATGCGTATGAGTACCGGGATAAGGCCGGCCTGCACATTTACCTGGTAACCAAAATCAAACAGGACAAGCCGATAAACAAGGTCAGTATTTTTGGTTTTGCTTATACCAGCATTAATGGGGTATTTGTTAAAGACTGGGAAATAAAGGATTTTTCGGACGATGATGTCCTGCTTTATTATGAGCATACCATAATAGTAGATGTAGATAAAGACGGAATTTATGAAACTTTTTTTGTGTATGAACTTGATCCCAATATGGGCGAAGGATCCAATTGGAAAGTTATGGTACATTATAAAAATATTAAGGCCGTGTTAAGAGCTCATATACCGGAACTCGATTCGGATAATTATACCGAAACAATGGATAAATCATTCGATACCATGCCTGTGCCTATCAAAAAAATCGCGAAAAGCGTTTGGGATGGTGTTGCAAAAGAGGAGCACCTGCGGGGAACATCCTTGTATAAGTAACAGGCAATTAATTTAACATATTTACCTCCATGCGCCACCCCGAAGAAAACCCCTGGAAAACCACCTCCGAGCAAATTATTTACGATAACCCCTGGATAAAATTAACCGAGTACCATGTGATCAATCCATCGGGTAATCCCGGCATTTACGGCAAGGTGCATTATAAAAATTTAGCTATCGGCGTTTTACCGCTGGATGAGGATTTGAACACCTACCTGGTGGGCCAGTATCGTTTCCCGCTGGGGCAATACAGCTGGGAAATGCCCGAAGGCGGCGGAATTATTGGCGTTGACCCTATCGATTCGGCCAGGCGGGAGCTTTTGGAAGAAACGGGGTTAAAAGCTGAGATTTGGACAGAAATTCAACGCCTGCACTTGTCCAATTCGGTAAGTGATGAATTAAGCATTTTATTTGTTGCCCGTGGCCTGCAGCAATTTGAGGCTGAACCTGAGGATACCGAGCAACTGATCATCAAAAAACTACCGTTCGAGCAGGTTTACCAGATGGTTTGCAAAGGTGAAATAACTGATGCAATGACTGTAGCGGCAGTTTTAAAAGTAAAATTACTGCTGACGGAAAACAAGCTGTAAGGTTTTTAAGCTTGAGAAAAAAATCTAACTTTGAGGCTTTTATGAGAAAGTTCTTCGGCTATATATTATCACCTCTTGTCATCATCACCTTTTTTTTGGCGCTGCTAATTTTTCAGCCTATCCAATGGTTTTGTTATAAAGTTTTCGGTTATGCGGCGCACAAAAGGTCTGTTGACATTTTAAATCTTTGTTTGTTAAGAACGGTTTACCTGGCTGGAAATACGGTGGTTTTTACCAACAAGCAAAATTTGCCCATTGGCCGGCCTATTATTTTTTTAGCGAACCATCAAAGCATGTTTGATATCCCGCCGCTGATTTATTACCTGCGCAAATATCACGCTAAATTCATATCAAAAATTGAACTTACCAAAGGTATTCCCTCCATATCCTTTAATTTAAAATATGGCGGCGGGGCCAATATAGACCGGAAAGACTCTCGTCAATCGATCTCTGAGATCATCAAGCTGGCCACCAAAATGAAGGAAGCCAATTGGTCGGCTGTAATATTCCCGGAAGGCACCCGCTCAAAAGATGGTAAAGTTAAATCTTTCCAGGTTGGTGGAATCGCTACGATGTTAAAAAAGTGCCCCAACGCGCTGCTGGTTCCCATTGCGATCAATAATACCTGGAAAATAACCCAATACGGATATTATCCGCTCTACAGCTTTACAAGAATGACCTGGGATGTGCTTGAACCTATTGAACCCAACGGACAACCGATGGAAGACCTGGTAAAAGAAGCGGAAGACAGGATAAAAGCCTATCTTCATCAAATTTAATGATGAAGAAAACCTGCTGCCTTATTTTTTGCTTTTTTGTATTTGCCGGCTGCAACTGGTCAAATCGCCCAAAATACAAAAGGATAGCGCTTGACAATAGTTTATTATGGGAGATCAGCGGTAACGGCCTCGCATCTCCCTCCTACCTTTTCGGCACAGACCATCTCATCGGCGGCAATTTTCTTGACACTTTACCTTACGTGATGGGAAAATTCAAACAATGTAAGGCGGTCGCTACCGAGGCGGATTTGGATAGTGAGCCTCTCGAATACAAATCGCATATTTTTCTCAAACATGACTCACTAAGCCATTTATTTACGCCCGATGAATTTTCAGAAATCGACAGAACGCTAACACGCTTCCTGCCCTGGCCCCTTTTGAAATTCAACCGGTATAAACCGGTTTATGTTTACGACGAGCTGTCAGTTTTCATTTCAGCAAAAACCACGTCAAAGACAAATCATCATTTGGACAAATATTTCCGGGAAGAAGGCCGCAAAATGGGATATAAAATCCTCGGCCTTGAAACTGTTAAATTTCACGACAGTTTGCTATACGATGCGCCGTTGGATAAACAAAAAGAGTCTTTGCTATATCTGGTAAGGCATATTGATCAGGTTCGTAAATCGCGTCAAAAATCCTTTAAGTTATATCATGAGCAAAATCTGAATGGCCTCGAAATCCTGGCAAATTCAAACGCCGAGTTCACTAATGAACGATATGATGGGTTCATAAGAGCAAGAAATAATAACTGGCTGCGTGAACTTCCCGCAATCATGAAACAGCAGCCTACTTTTATAGCCGTGGGCGCCGCACATTTGCTCTGGGATTGCGGCCTTATAAATCAGCTTCGACTAAAAGGATACACAGTTAAAGCCGTCACCAACTAAAAACTCAACTCAAGTTCGCCGCCAGATAACTCCCCCTTTAGGGGCCAGGGGCTAAACGTTTTTTCCGTCAATGATCTTGAAAAACTCATCGCGGTAGGTATCTCCAACAGGGATGATCTTGTCGCCAATAAAAATACGGCTGCGTTCAATACTGTCTATCTTATTGATAGACACAATATATGATTTGTGTATCCTCATAAAATATTTAGTGGGTAAAGCATCTTCCATCTTCTTCATGTTCTGCAGGGTGATGATCCTTTCGGCAGGGGTAAAAATGGAGATATAATCTTTCAAACCTTCAATAAACAGGATATCGTTCAAATACACTTTTTGGATCTTATGCTCGGTTTTAACAAAAATAAAATCGCTTAAAAACTCCTGCTGTGGCTTTTGTGGGGTGCTTTCTGCAAGGGCAACAGGTTTAACAGCTGCGGGCTGTAATATGGCCTGGGCTTTTTGAACAGCTTTAAAAAACCTATCAAAAGCTATCGGCTTTAACAAGTAATCTATCACATCCAGTTCATACCCCTCAAGCGCATATTGCGGATAAGCGGTGGTCAAAATCACCTTGGCTTTGCCGTTGGCTATTTTCAAAAATTGTATGCCGGTAAGCTCGGGCATTTGTACGTCTAAAAAAACCAGGTCGGCCTCTTTTTCCTGAACCAGTGTTAATGCCTCAATAGGGTTGGTGGTGGCTTTTACCAAATGCAAAAAAGGTATTTTGGATATATAATCTTCCAATACATGCAATGCAAGAGGCTCGTCATCAACTATTATACATCTGATCATGCTATAAAACTAATGATAATTCAACGGTGTAAGTGTTTTCTTCATCCTGGATCTCCAGGTTATATTTGCCGGGGTATAGCAGGTTTAGCCTTCGTTTCACATTATTCAACCCTATTCCGCCAGAGGCATCTACGTTATTATTGTGTTTTTTATTTTGAATGTATAAATGCAGATGTGCATCGTCAACATCTATCAATAACCTTATTGGGGTAAGCGGATTATTGGCAACCCCATGTTTAAAGGCGTTTTCAATAAATGTGATCAACAGCAAAGGTACTATTTGCTGGCCATCCACACTGCCCGATATTTTATAATCAATATACGCCTTACCCGCAAACCGGATTTTTTGCAGGTCGATGTAATTCTGTAAATATTGCAGTTCTTTTTCCAGGTCAACCTTGTTATCGTTACACTCATAAAGCATATAACGCATAATTTCCGAAAGTTTTAATATCGCTTCCGGTGTAGTTTCGGACCGCTGGTACGCCAGCGAATAAATGCTGTTTAATGAATTAAATAAAAAATGCGGGTTGATCTGCGATTTAAGGAAAGCCAGTTCGGCGCTTAGGCGCTGGTTCTCCAAGTCGCGCTGGATGCGTTCATTTAAAAACCAGTCTATTGCAAACTTTAAAGCAGCGCTCAAAATTAAAAAAAGCAAACCTGTAAATAATGTTGCGATAAAATATTCGCTAAAGGTGAGGGTATGATGTTTGTCGCGCATCAAAATATTCTCCCGGAATATTGACGCAATCCCATACTTGCCCAAACCATATATTATTAAGGTGGCCACTATAGCTACAACATAAAAGGCATATTTTTTTTTATTTAAAAACCGGGGGATAAGGACAAGGTAATTCAAATAAAACAGGCTAATGTTGACCAGGGGATATAATAAGAAAATGATCAAAAGGTCTGTAGTATTATATTTTGCCCCGTTGCGCGCAATAAACAAAAAAAACACCATCAGCGCGAGCCAAATAATTACATGCCAAAATACCTGCAAGCGTATTTTCATCGAATAAAAATATTATTTTGAAAGTTTGTAAAGGTATATATTATATATAGTTGTTTGCGTAATCGATAAACTGCCTTTTATCCCCGACGAACGCCTTGTTGTTTAAAACAACGGTTCATCTATAATTACTGCCCGTTGGTCTAATACTTTTTACCAGACAAATTATTAGAGGTTTCTTTGTATCATCAAATCACACACAATGAAAAAGCTAATTACAAATTCAAACCCTTTTATATTACTGCTTGTTCCGGTATTATTTGCATTGATTATGGGTGTTAGCTACCAGTTTCAGCAAAAAAGGGAATCCGTAGCCGGCACAACCGAACATGCTACATCACTTTTCTATAAAAGCGTAAGCCTGGTAAAAACCGTTTGCGCTGTAGCCAAAGAAAAACTATGGTAATCGCCACCGATAACCTGACATTTAATTTCGGCGATCAAACAGTAGTTAAATCACTATCACTACAAGTTCCGGAAGGTAGCATTTACGGATTTCTGGGACCAAACGGCGCCGGTAAAACCACCACTATCAAATTGCTGATGAACCTGCTTAAAACACAGCAGGGCTCTATCCATATATTCGACCTGGAGCTGAAAAGCAACCGGGTTAAAATACTTTCACAAATTGGTTCGCTGATTGAGCAGCCCGCGATATACCTGCACATGAGCGGCAGGGAAAACCTGCTTAACCGGGCTTTACTGCTACAGGTGCCTGAAAGCCGTGTTGAGGAAATGCTGAACCTTGTGCATTTAACTAATGCCGCCCATAAAAAGGCAGGGCAATATTCCCTCGGAATGAAACAACGCCTGGGGATTGCTTTGGCGCTTTTGAGCGACCCTAAATTACTGATCCTGGATGAGCCCACCAACGGTCTCGACCCCAACGGCATTATAGAGATCCGTGAATTGCTGATCAAACTGGTTACCAAACACAATAAAACAGTTTTTATATCAAGCCACCTGCTCGGCGAAATTGAACGCATGGCCACCCATGTGGGCATTATTAACAATGGCGAACTTTTATTCCAGGGAAGTATCAGCGAACTGCAAACCTTAAGCCAGCCATTGATACAGGTTGAAACGGATAACACTGTGGATGCTGCCAACCTTTTAACCCGCAATAACTACGAGGTGACCGAGGTTACAGATAATTATTTTTATGTGCCTTATGCCAGTAAAAAGCAAATGGGCGAAATGAACGCCTTACTGAATAAAAACGACTATGCGGTTTACAGCATCAGCAAACAACAAAAAGACCTGGAGAAATTGTTTTTAGACATCACCCAAACTGCCTGAGCCATGCAAGGATTTATTCTATCATTCCGGTCTGAGTTTTATAAAACACGTAAAACAATGGCATTTTGGAGCGCTATTTTGCTGCCATTGTTAATATGCCTTCTGATTTTTTCCGGATTTTTAAGCAAAGGCGACCATGGGGCGCACACGTCCGGCGTAGCGCTTTGGATAGAATTTTCGGGGTTAATTTTGGCAATTATGGGATCGTTTATTCTCCCTATGCTGATCATATTTATAGCATATTCGGTAAATAATATCGAACACAGGGCCGATACCTGGAAATCGCTATTTAGTTTGCCCATATCCAAGCTTTCTGTTTATGCTGCCAAATATTTTTATGCGCTATTTTTAACATTCTTGTGCCTGGCGCTATTTGTTCTGTTTACGCTGGGTTTTGGCAACTTGTTAAGTGTGATAAAACCCTCTCTCAGGTTTAGCGAATATCATATTGAAGGTTTATTAACCCGGGTTTATTTGAAGCTGTTCCTGTCTTCGCTTGGCATTCTCTCCATCCAATTCCTGTTAAGTCTTTTATTCCGAGATTTTTTAAAACCCATGGGTATTGGTTTTATTTGTGCAATTACCGGCGATATTATTGCCAACAACTGGAAATACTCTTACCTTTTTCCTTATTCACACCCTTTTTTGGCCATACAGGCACTGTTAAATGGCAAAAATGCGGCTATCGGGCCCGATGGAGTGCCACAAATAACGGTTGATTTTTTTACCAAAGACATTGCCGTAAGCCTGATTGTAGCTACAATAGTATTTATAGCTGGCTATTTTATTGTGCTGAAGAAGAGTGTGAAGTAAGGCGAAGTCGGGAAGTCGGGAAAGTCAGTAACGTTCGAAAGAAAAATCAGGGTCTGTTTTTCAAGTTTTTGATATTGACCTTTGCTTGTTTAAAAAGAAATATATTCCCGATAAAATAACAATATAAATGACAGCTTCCTTTAAATACTCAAACGCCGTGTATTTAAATTCGAAGTGCCCGTCTGCTAAATATGATGGCATTTTTATAAGTAAAGATATTCCAATCCAGAAAAAGACCACAATAACTGAACTGATAATTGTCTTCCGAAATTTCCTGACCCATAATAACTGAGGCAATAAATATCCCGGAAATATTTCTATCCAAAAA
Source organism: uncultured Mucilaginibacter sp. (assembly GCF_903913935.1). GTDB lineage: Bacteria > Bacteroidota > Bacteroidia > Sphingobacteriales > Sphingobacteriaceae > Mucilaginibacter. Next base: position 1,443 of record NZ_CAIWNH010000017.1, on the reverse strand, counting down.
GCCCACCAATAGCTTCCGAAAAGCCGGTCACTTATCGAATATTGGACATATTTCGCACCGGAAAAAAGATCGGTAATTATTTCGTGAACAAATCCGCATATAAAAAGCACTGAACCTAAAAGTAATGCCGAGTTAATTACAAGAATAAGTGTCCGTTTATCAATAACCGGAATTTTTATTTTAAAAGGAAAAAGAATTAATAAGCACGGAACAAGAATTGATGAACAGTCAAATATTGATTCTGCAATCGTGTATAAAATCGTGGATATGAAATAAACTATCTTCTTACTTTGTGCTAATAATCTCTTCTGTATACTTAGGTTATTTTTGCCGAAACGGCAGTTGCAGCTTCTTTCGGACTTCCGGACTTTACTGACTTTCGGACTAATCTCCAGTCTCTAATCAACTAATAACTATCTCACCGGCTTCGGAAACACCGGCAAACTCTCATGTCCATCCGCATCAACAGATTGCACTGCAAAAAGATAATTATCCTTTGAATAAGCAAGTGTTGCGGTAATATCCGTCACATAAAATTTCTTTTCCCAATAAGGGCTGATGGTTTCGCGCATCAGTACATAATAGCCTGCTGGTTTTTTACCGGTTTTGGGAGCCTCCCATTTTAAGGTGGTTTTATTGGTTAAGCCGCTGGTTACAATACCCACATTCTGTGGTTCGGCTGGTGCACTGGCAAGGTTAGCCAAAACAGAAAGGTTCATCCGGGCTACCTTTTGGACGTAGTTGTAATCAATAAAATCGGGCAGGTCACCGTAATCAACCCCATTTTCGTTGCGGATGTCCTGGTGCTGGCGGGTAAAATCCTCGTTCATTTCGGTAAAACGCACCGCGGTAAAGCCTTGCAACAAGAATGAAACGTGATCGCCGCCACGCAGGTAACGGTCGCGCCGGTAGATGAGTTTTACATCAAGTTGATCAACATAGCGTTCGCCGGTTTCTTTCACATACCTTGCCAACTCGCGCGAGGGGCTGTCATTTTCGCCACCTAAAGCAATCAGGGAAGCGACATCCTTTTGATTCCCGGCGGCTATGGATGGAACTCCTTCGCTGAATATCCTTACACTGCGGTTATCCTTTAAATCAGTTTCCATACCGTGGGTATTGCCCACAATATCATTGTTGAGCATTGCATCCACGTTCCAGTTTTCGGCTTTGGCACGTTTGGCCACGTTGGTGGAACCGTACAGGCCCTGCTCCTCGCCCACTACAGCCATAAAAATGATCGTCGCCGGGAATGATCTTTTGGCCATAACGCGCGCCAGTTCCATGGATACGGCGGTACCTGAAGCATCATCATTGGCCCCTGGCTCAACGGCGTTGGGGTTCATCACGTCTGTTACACGCGAATCATAATGACCGGAAACGATATAAACGCGGGTGTCTTTTGGATCGGTGCCTTTTAAAATGGCCAGTACATTTTTAAGG
>NZ_CAIWNH010000016.1 GCF_903913935.1 uncultured Mucilaginibacter sp. | reverse complement strand
TCCAGGTATTTTTTTGCCGCATCCCTGATGTCTTCCCTGGTGATGGATTTATAAACCGCCAGTTCCTCATTCAGTTCGTTGGTGTTTTTATGATAAAAAGTATAACCGGTAGCCAAACTTTCAGCAATGCCTATCTGGCGGCTGTTGGCGTTTACATAGTTATCTTCCATCTGGTTTTCCAGTTTATCATAGTCTTCCTGGCTTATCAGGTCGGTTTGCAGCTTAACGATCTCCTCGTTCATGTCTTTCAACAATGCAGCCGGTGTAGCGTTGTTATTAGGCAATGCGCCGATGATGTACATGCCATAATCCTCCAGCCCGATATTAAAGGCAAGCACCTGCAGGGCGTCCTTCTTTTCGTCCACCATTTTTTTATACAATTTAGAGCTGCCTCCTGTTGACAAAATGCTGCTGATCATCTGCATTACTTTGGCATCCCTGGTATTGCGGCCCGGCACACGGTACGCCTCCAGGACCAGCGGGATCTGGATGTTGGCATCATAAAAAGTATCAATAATAGGTTTGGTTATCGGCGCCTCCTCGGTTTTATGGTAAACCACTGCCGGGCCTCCCGGAATAGGGCCAAAATAGCTGCTTATCAGCGCTTTTGTTTTTATAGGGTCGATGTCGCCGGCAATGGTGAGCACTGCGTTGTTGGGTACGTAATATTGTTTAAAAAACTGTTTAAACTCATCCAGTTTGGCAGCGTCGATATCTTTCATTTCGCCGATGACGCCGTTTTTGTAGGGGTGGGCGGCAAACAGGTCGCGGGCAACTACGTTGCTGAAGTTACCGTAAGGGCGGTTGTCAAAGCTCTGGCGGCGTTCCTCTTTCACCACTTCATCCTGTATTTTTACGCCGATATCGTTAATTACGGGGTGCATCATGCGTTCACTCTCCAGCCAAAGCCCTGTTTCCAGGTAGTTGGAGGGGAAAACCTCGAAATAAAAGGTACGGTCCTGCGTGGTATTGGCATTGTTGGTGCCGCCGTTGGCCGATACGATCTTCATAAACTGGCCGCGTTTAATGTTGTCGCTGCCCTCAAATAAAAGGTGCTCAAAAAAATGCGCGAAACCGGTACGGCCCGCCACTTCGTTTTTTGATCCTACATGGTACATTACCGATACCGCTACCACCGGTGCATGGTGGTCGGTATGCAAAATTACGTGCAATCCGTTAGGGAGGTCGTATTCGGTGAAGTCAACTTTTTGCGCCCTGGCGCTCAAGCTTATAAAAGCGGCAGCAGTTAGAGCGCACCATACTTTTTTTCGTATTTGCATAAAGATTTAAGATTTTAAGGCTAAATTAAGATTTTAGTTTGAAAACTGCACAGAAAGCGAAAGTTAAGTTATGTTAATTTTTATCCGCTATTTCCAGAAAGAATTTAATAAATGTAAATTTAAACAGCCAATGCAATAAAATGACGATACCTGAATTTTTAGCCGGTTTGCCGGCCGACAGGCAGCAATTGATGAGCATGCTTCACGAAGCGATTGTTGCGAATGACCCGAAAGTGACCTGCTCCATTAAGCCGATGATGGGCAAAGAAATGATCATGTACGAGGAGGGCCATTACATGAAATACGCGCTGGCAAGCGTAAAAAGCCATATGTCGCTGCATTGTATGCCCATTTATATGAATACGGCCTTCCATACCAAATATACGCCGCTGTTGCCTGCCGCCAAATTTCAAAAGGGTTGTATCAATTTTACAGGTGCCGACGCCATGCCGGTTGCCATTGTGGCCGCCCTGATCGCTGATTGCGCGCCGGTCAATATCCCGGCAATCCTGGAAAACAGGAAAAAGAAATAAAGATCAATTTGGATAGGATGAGTATGATGGATGTATTTTTCTTTGGTACTGCGTCTTCCCCTGGCGTAAATCAGCGCAGGGTCCGGCCAATGCTATTAAGTTAAGGAGATCGGCCCCCATCGGGGGCTAATATTGGTAGAAAAAAATAATCAGATATTACCGTGCCGTTGGTACGGAACCTAAACGCAATGCATTAGCGCTAATGCCGCTTCAATTGTTGCGTACCGATGGCACGCTTTTCGTTTATTATCCATTTTTCTACCAATATTTTGCACCTAACTGCGCAATCAAAAAAATCATGATTCCTTAACTAAAAGCATTGAGGGTCCGGCGCCAGGACGATAGTTTTTTGTTTCCTTGTTTTTTATGAATAAACTCCTATCTTGCAATAAATTACCTTCACAATTTACACTTCATGGAAACCGGTTACAAAAATGTCAGCCTGCTGTTTATTGTTATTTTCGGCATTGTTTTTTTGGGTTTTTTTAAAACCTATTTCGGGCTGTTCCCCTCGTTCAACAATGTAACCCTTATACAGCATATCCATGGCCTGCTGTTTACCACCTGGTTTGTGCTGCTATTTGTTCAGCCACTGCTCATCCGTTACGGCAAATACAAGGCGCACCGCATCATTGGCAGGTTTACGTACCTGCTGGTGCCCTGCATCCTCATATCTATTCATTTTATTGCCCGCGAGGCGTATTTAAACGCGGTTGCTGCCCATAAACTCCAACCGGACATTCTTGCGGGGATGTACTTTCCTACTTACCAGATCTTTGATTTTTTTGTGCTGTACGTCCTGGCCATTGCCAACAAACACCGCACACCCTACCACATGCGCTATATGATCGCCACTTCGCTCGCCATTCTTGGGGCTGGTTTGCGGCGGGCCTTTGCACATGTTTTCGGGATGAGTGGCGCGGAAGCCGTATTATACGGCTTTTTGGTACCCGACCTGATCCTTGCCGGGCTTATCGTGTATGATAAGGTCAAAGGTCAAAACAGCCGGGCCTATGTCATCGCCCTTATTATTTTAGCTATATCCCATTACAGCTATTATTTCCTTCCCGAATCAGCATTATGGCAGTCTGTTGCAGGGTATTTTGTAAGATTTTTTTAATTGAAATACCTCGCCTAAATCTGTGGGTTTGTCATTAAGTTAAGTGTTACCGGTTTTGATAATAAATTTCATGCTTTCCGTTTCGGCAGGGCCCCTTAACCGGAAACCCTGCGAAGCCGGAAAGTTTACCGCTTGCCCCTGATAGCGCATCAGGCTGGTAAATATCGTTTCTCAGATATTTGCAACTAGTGAGTTGCGCAAATATTTTTGTTTTTTTTCAAGGCTAACAACATGATATGAATTATAACCCAATAACGACAGCTATTTGATTACAAATAATCAATTTTAAAAACATAAAACGCTATTATCGCCTATAGTTTTACAGGCTGTTTTTTTGGGGTATCCGATTGTTTTAAAAACACCAGTCTCAATAAACAAACTAACACCTTTACACAACCCAATCCCACCCCCCCAAACTATTCGTACCCCGTACCATGGCAGCGGTAACAGGTTTGGTAAACCCTGGCAATAGTAGTACTGCTGCTATTTGACCAGTCTTCGAGCCTGGATGTTTGGCCTGACCCAAAACAT
>NZ_CAIWNH010000015.1 GCF_903913935.1 uncultured Mucilaginibacter sp. | reverse complement strand
AGGAAAATCGTTTTAAAGTGCTTTGTTTTCATATACTGGTTTTATGGATGATTGAAATTTTAAAGGTTAACGGGTATTTATTTTTTTGCTACTTCGGCACCGCCGGCATCGTTATCGCGCAAAAATTCAAGGATCTTTTTTGCCTGCTCATCTGATACATCCTGGAAGGTCATTTGGGTTAGATGCTGAGCCAACAAATCTTTTGCTGTAGGATCTTTCTGAGTCATTTCAGCGGGGTTGGTGATCATATTCAATATCCAGGCCGGTTGACGACGTTGAGTAACACCTTTCAGACCCGGGCCTACTTTTTTAACTTCGGTAGGGTTGTGGCAGGCAGAGCATTTAGATTCAAAAATGGTATGCCCTTCAACCGCCACTTTTTTGTCCATAGCAGCGAGGGTGATATTTTTAAACCGGCCTAAACCCGGTCCATCATCCTTTGGGGCATCAGCGATCATACTTTTGGGAGCCTCAGTGCTTTCAGTGTTTGCAGTTTCTTTATTGCCACAACTGCTTAATGCAAATAAGGCGGTTAAGAAAAATCCTGCTAAAAGCGGTTTTAAAGTGAAGTGCATCGGTAACTTTTTCATGGTTAGTTTTTTTATTGTTTTACGATGCAAAGATGACCAGCGGACAAGGGGTTTATCATGATTGCGGTCAAAGGAGAAGATGATTAAAGTCAATAAAAAGACCTTTATATCCTTTATTGGTATTTGTAGCAATTGTAAAATAAAACAGCCGGAGGTTATCCGGCTGCAATTAAATTGGCAGAAAGGCTTTAGGGAGCTTAAAAATTAGTTACAAAGGATTTGCCTTCACTTACCCCTCTGGCAAGATCCTGCACAGTTTTTTTAGTGAGCAGATTTTGCAACTTATAGCTGTAACTTTTAAATTCATTATGTATCGGACACGGCCGGCTTTCAGAGCACTCCTTTAATCCCAGGCCGCAACGTTCAAATGCTGAACGGCCGTCGGTAGCATCAACGATATCAATAACTGGTATAGGTTTCGCCTTGCTATCTATAAAAAAGCCGCCGCCGGGCCCTTTGGTTGAAGCTATAATATTACGGCGCACAAGGGTCTGTAATATTTTTGCAGTAAAAGGCTCGGGTGAATCAATGGCAGTAGATATCTGGTTAATATTAAGTTTTGCATGTTCGCTGCTTTCGTTACAGAGGTAAATTACAGCACGCAAAGCATATTCCAAACTTTTCGAAAACATCATAACGCTTCCACTTTTATATTAAACAAATTTTCTTCAAGTTTAACCGACTTCGGAAAAAGAATATTGTTTTCGAGATGAATGTGGAGGTGCAAGTCATCGCTGAATTCTTTTAACTTGGCATACAGCACTTTGTATGTGTTACATGCATAATCGGGCGGAGTAAAATTATTGGAAAGAAATTGAATCCGATGCATCGAATTACCCACATTCTCGTGCTCATGTTCCATCATTCGTACCGGATTTTTAACTGTACCAAAGTGGCTTTTGGGCATATCCTCAATAAGTCCGTCGGCCTTCTGTTCCAGGTTTTTGATATATGGAAACAATAGCAATTCCTCTTTTTTCATATGGTCGGTCAGTTCGGCTTCTATCTCTTTCCAAAGCGAATTGATCTCAACTGTTTCCGTATCGTGATGACCGTGAACCCTGGCTACTTTATCGGCAAACCCGCCTATCAGAGCAAGGTTATTGTTTACATATTGATGATGCACATTTACAATATAATCCGCTAAAAAAGCGAGTTTCCATTCAGCAAAATTATGCTCTGTCTCAGCCGGCCGGTTTTTTATGGCTGACAATTCCTCCTCCACTACCTTAACATCAAGATTCTTCTCGCTGCAAACTCTGGCAATGCTTTTCTTTCCCCCACAACAGAAGTCAATTCCGTATCTTTTAAAAACTTCTACCGTTCTGAAATCATCCGTCACTATCTCCGCTACGGTACTGTCAATATTTGAATTTACCTGGTTCATTTGAATATATTTTATTAATAAGAAAAATTGAATGAATTGTCTATTTCACTAAATATGCGGTTGATGTTTCCGGCTGCATCATGCGCCTGCTTTATATCGCCTTTTTCAATAACCTCTATCTGCTCACTTATTTTGTCCATACTTTTGCATAATAATGAACGTGCATTTTTATCAAGACTGCAATAGGTAACCGTCCGGTTTACGTGATTTTTCAAGGTAGCTGCGTATCCTTGGTAGGCCATTAAATTCTGCGGTTGCTTTTTGATAAGCAGGTTGAAGTTCTCAATCGTGCTTTGCATGGCTCTCAGTTCCATGGCGGTATTCTTATCAGTTGTCCAATGGCCTTGTACCTGCTTTGATTGGAATGCTTCTTGCTCAGACGCCAAAGTTGTTGTATTCCTTTCCGGTGTATCACCGCACGAAACCATAAAAATGATTGCTATAAGACCGCAAATCCAGATCCGGGTGTTCATATAAAACTGTTTAGGTTAACTAAATCCGCCCCGTTCCTGCTGCCGGGGCTTAATTTATTGTTATGCAAAATTGTTCTAAAATGCTTCCAGCCATTATGACTAACAAAAGGCAAGGCAGTGATTTTAGTCATATTAAGACCTTTTTATCCGAAATAAGTTTGCAGTCATCATTCGTAAACCCAAAAAACAACTTTTATGAAAAGGAATTTCTTATTTACCGGCATTATAACAGCTCTACTTTCAATTTGGTTTTCCTCTTGTAACCAGGAGCAGAAACCAGCAGATGAATCAACTACCAACGCATCCCAAACAGCGGCGCCTGAAAGCGGCCAATCAACAGTAAAGGACGATCAATCACAGAAAGACGTTGTTAAAGTTGCAGCCGGGTCAAAGGACCATACAACGCTTGTAACCGCACTTAAAGCTGCCGAGTACGTGGATGTGTTATCCAATTCCGGTCCATTCACTGTTTTTGCGCCTACTAATGAAGCCTTCAATAAATTGCCGGCAGGCACTGTAGAAGGTTTGCTGAAACCTGAAGCGAAAAGCGCGCTGCGTAATATTTTAGAGTACCACGTATTCGTTGGCGCTCTGAAACAGGAGTATCTGCATGACGGACAAACCTTGAACCAGGTAAACGGCGATAACGTAACCGTGGGGCTTAAAGACGGAAAATTTACCGTAAACGGTGCTAACGTACTGGCGACAATTCCGGCGTCAAATGGTATTATCTATGTTATTGACGCTGTGCTTTTGCCGCCGGCTAAAAAATAATTCTACAGTCAGAGGTTTCTACAAATTTGAGGTCTGCCAAAGAGTTAGTAAAAAATATGCAATAAGGCCCCTCCTGCCTTTGAACACTTGATCTTTCAAGCAGAGGGTCACTGGTTCGAACCCAGTAGTTCCCTCCCATAGGGGGGTGATAGAAATATCAAGCCCCCTATTATTTTGCCCCATCTTAATCTGAAATCGTTATCTGTAAAGGGTTTTGGGTATAACCAAAGTGTTTTAAAAATAGGTTCAACAAATAATCAATAGTT
>NZ_CAIWNH010000014.1 GCF_903913935.1 uncultured Mucilaginibacter sp. | reverse complement strand
ATTAATTCTTCCTTAGCACTGTATTTGTGTTAGTTAAGTCAAATTGATAAATTATAGTTTTCGATTTGAAGGCAGGTAGCGTATACCTGGATCCCCTCCTGCATCTCTGAAAACACAGTTATAACCTAACGATACATGATTGTGAAAAAACTTTTACTATTCTTATCCGTTGCATTTGGGTTTTTATTACTTGGCAACAAGGCGTGTGCGCAAAGTATTACATATCCTGCAACCAATACCTACACATACGGGCAGTCCGTTACCTTAACACCTACTATTGCTGGTGGCGCGGCCTCCAATGGAGTGGTATCAACCGGCACTTTACCCGCAGGTTTAACACTAGCCGCAAACGGTACCATTACAGGAAATCCAACGGCTATTGTTACAGCCACGCTTACGGTAAGGGTGAGAATTGCAGGCACCAATCATACCAGTAATAGTTTTACCATTACCGTTAATCCTGCCCCGTTAACAATTACAGCCAGTACGAACAATAAACCATACGGAACGATTTTAACAAATGGCAATATCACCAGCGGGTTTACCGTTTCGGGTATCCAATTTGGCGAAACCGTTGGCCGCGTTGCCGCAGTTTATGGCACCGGGTCGGCTTCAACAGCTGCTATTGGTACTTATACCAATCAGGTCACCATTTCTGGTGCAGGCGGCGGAACATTTAATACTGCAGATTACACTATCTCCTATGCACCCGGCAATATCGTGGTAGGGCTGGGGGCCTTAAACATTACCGCGACGGGTGTTTCAAAGGTTTATGGTACTGCAATAACCGGGGGAACAGGCTCCAGCGCTTTTACGACAACAGGTCTTGCCACCGGTGAGACAGTTGGAAGCGTGACCATAGCTTATGGCACCGGTTCGGCTACGACCGATGCAGTAGGGGCATATGCCAACCAGATAACCGCTTCGGCAGCAACCGGGGGGACCTTTAATCCGGCAAATTATACTATTAGTTATACAAAGGGGACGATCACGGTAACCGGGGCGCCCTTAACATTAACGGCAACCGGTCCCACCAAAATTTATGGGACAGCATTAACAACGGGGACCAGCACTACCAATTTCACGGCCACTGCCGGGGTGTTGGGTCAAACAGTCACCAGCGTAACCCTAACGCCCAACGCCGCGGGATTATCAGCAACTACTGCTGCCGGAGCAGCCTATACTGTTACTCCATCCGCACCAACGGGCACCGGCGGCTTTTTGGCAAGCAACTATTCTTTAACCATTGTTGCTTATAACGGTACGGTGGCGCAGGCCCCACTAACCCTTACGGCAACCGGGCCTTTAAAACCTTACGGCACCACAATAACGGCAGGAACCAGCACCACAAATTTTACCGCCATAGGGGCAATTCCTGGCCAAACGGTGACCAGTGTAACCCTCACACCTGATGCCAATGGCGCTTCACCAACCACAGCTATTGGGTCACCTTATGTAATTACTCCTTCGGCGCCAACGGGTACGGGGGGCTTTTTAGCGAGCAATTACAGTATTACAATTGTGCCTTATAATGGCACAGTTACCATCGGTAATTTAACGATTACGGCAACAGGCGTTTCAAAGCCATATGGTAATACACTGACCGGCGGAACAGGATACATTACTTTTACAACTAGCGGTCTTGCAACAGGTGAAACAGTTGGAAGCGTAACCGTTGCTTATGGCACAGGTTCGGCGGCGACAGACGCGGTAGGTGCATACGCCAACCAGGTAGCCATTTCGGCAGTCACCGGCGGAACATTTAATCCGGCGAACTATAATATTTCTTATGTCGCAGGAACAATCACTGTAACCAAACTGGTTATAACCATCTCTGCAACCGGTCCGGCAAAAACTTATGGAACGGCATTCACCAATGCAACTTATACAACTAATTTTAGTGTCACGTCGGGAACGCTTGCACCCGGCGACGCCATTACCAGCGTGTTCTTAACCTTCAACGCAGCCGGACAATCGGCAACCACTGCCGCGGGCGCCACTTATACCGTTACACCATCGGCGCAGGTGGGCCTTTCAGCTGCCAATTACACCATAAGCTACGGCGTATTTACCGGCACAGTAGCACAGGCGCCGCTAACCGTTACGGCCAGTACGAACAATAAAACTTATGGAACCACTTTAACCAACGGAAACATCATTACCGGGTTTACTTATTCCGGTCAGAAAAACGGGAACACAGTTACCGGTGTAACAGCTGCTTATGGCACTGGTTCAGCGGCAAGCGCGGCTGTGGCTACTTATTCGGGGCAGATAACTATTTCCGCGTCAACAGGCGGTGGTGGCTTTTTAGCGAGTAATTACACAATAACGTATTTGCCAGGTGATATTGTTGTTGGACAAGCCACCCTGACCATTACCGCTAACAATGTAACAAAAACTTTTGGTGCTACTTTAATTGGCGGCACAGGTTCCACCGCTTTTACTGCCACAGGGCTCGCACCGGGCGAAACGGTAGGCAGCGTAACCATTACCTATGGAAGAGGCGCAGCTGCGGGCGATCCGGTTGCAACATACACCAACTCGGTTATACCATCTTCCGCAACGGGGGGCACGTTTAACCCTGCTAACTATAATACTGTTTATGTTGACGGGAACATCACTATTAACCCGCTGCCGCCGGTGTTGAGCTATACCAACCCCGCGCCATATACAGTGGGTACAGCCATACCATCACTGGGACCGCCAACAAATACGGGCGGGGCAGTAGCGGCACCAGGCACCTACGCCGGCACAACCATCCTGACGAGCACAAATGGCCTTAATAACCCTAATGGTATGGCTGTGGATGCAAGCGGAAATCAATATGTAGCTAATTTCTCGGCCAACTCGATTGTCGAATACAGCACGACAGGAACGGTTACTACCTATGCAATGGGATCAGGCACCGGCCCGATCGGTATTGTGTTTGATTCTTCGGGTAATGCTTATGTACTGGATCAGACATCAAAGCAAGTGGTGAAATTTACGGGCGGCAACCTTTCCGGCACGGGGTACCGCGCTCACAGGACTTGGCCTTAGTACTACAGCTACGGGCATAGCAATCGATGCTTCAAACAATCTTTATATAGCAGATAGCGGCAATAACAATATTAAAAAATATTCAGCCGGTACAGTTACCACGATAGCTGCTGCAAATGTTGTGGTTTTTGGAATTACAGTCACGTATGGCCATATTTCCGGGGGCATTGCAGTTGATGCATCGGGTAATATCTATGTTGCCGACAACCAATTTGGAAACATTGGACTGGGCGGCGGCACGCCCGGCGTAGATGTATACAATTCTGCAGGCTTATTTACAGCCCAACATCAATTTGGAACGGCTATTTCGGCGGTATACATCGACAGTTCAGGGAATATATACGTGACCGACACTGGTGCCAAAAGCATGACCGAATACAGCCCGGGCTTTGCGTCGACGATTATAACCGAATCGGCCTCCGGCAGCCCCCGCGGCGTTGTCAGCGATAGCAAGGGTGACTTTTTCATTTCCGACTATTCAGCCAATACAGTTACCGAATACGCCCCAACGGGCGGCTATGTTTTGAGTGGCAGCCTGCCGCCGGGCCTTAGTTTTAACACGACAACGGGCGTATTTAGCGGCACGCCACAAACGGTATTCGGACCGACTACCTTAACGGTTACCGGCTATAATGCAGGTGGCAGCGGGTTTACAACAGTAACCATTTCGTGCGGCACAAATCCGCCGGTAATCAGCTATACACCATCGGTTAACATTTACGCTGTAGGTGCTTTAATTACGCCGTTGGCTCCTTCGGTGTCCGGCGGCCCTATCGCTCCGGCCGGTTACAATGCCGGTACATCATTTGCAACAGGGCTAACTCAGCCCTGGGGATTAACAATCGACGCCAGCGGCAATATTTGGGTAGCTCAAAATGGCACAAACAGGGTTACTAAATATACCTCGGCGGGCGTTGCTACCAATCATACCGTTGCAGCAACCGGCAACACCGGTATAGCGGTTGATGCGGCGGGAAATTACTATGTATCAAATACAAACGGCAACGTATATAAATACAACGCCGCAGGAACTTTACAAAGTACAAATACCACAGCAGCCACCAATAATATTTTGAATCCAGGTTCATTAGATGGCATTGCGATTGACGCATCGGGCAATCTTTTCTTCACCGATGTTAATGAAGGAATTGTTTGGAAATACACGGCCAGCACCGGTGTAACGTCGCAACTAATTACTACCCCTTCGCCAGTAGGCGTTACGGTTGATGCCAGCGGGAATATTTATGTGGTCGATCAGGGAGCCTCGAAGGCAATTAAGGAATACAACTCGTCAGGAGTTTATCAATCAACCATTGTTTCGGGGCTGAATATCCCATACAGTATTTACAGGGACGCTAATGGCGATTTTTATGTCGGCGATTCGGGCACAAACACCATAAAAGAATATAATGCCCTGGGCACGCTGATTGGCTCGACCGCAGCTACCAACCCCCGTGGTATTACTATGGACGCATCGGGCAATCTTTTTGCCAGCAATTACACAGCAGGAACGATTACCAAATATCCATCATATTATTATGTATTAAGTGGTGGCACCCTGCCAACAAACTTATCTTTTAATACAACTACCGGAACTTTTTCAGGTACCCCTACTGTGACATTTCCGACCACTACATTTACGGTAACAGCTTATGGCAGCGACGGAGGCCCAGCGACAACAACTGTTACCATCACCTGTGCCGTACCGCCGACGCTTACATATTCTCCAACATCGCAGGTTGATACTGTAGGTGTATCCAGTCCGTCAATGTCGCCACTTGTAACAGCAGGCGGGCCTGTCACCGGCTATACTGTTTCCGGATTGCCGTCTGGGTTAACAATCAATCCCATCACAGGTATTATTTCGGGCACACCCACCGTTACTTCTCCATTAACAACTTATACCGTTACTGCTACTAACTCCAATGGGCTTAACGGCACAGCACCTGTAACCATTACCGTGGTCAACCCCCGGGCCCCTGTGATTATTTACAATACACCTGATATATACACTACAGGAATAGCGATCGCGCCACTATCACCAACCAATACCGGGGGCATTGTAGTGACGTATTCAGCACCAACATTACCTCCAGGCCTCGTGATCGATCCTGTAACCGGAATCATATCGGGTACGCCTACAGCGATCAGCCCGGCAACAAATTACCTGGTTACCGCTACCAACGCAGGAGGCACAGGTACTTTCACCATCAACATCACCTGTAATCCACCTGCACCATCCATCACTTACCCTAGCCCCGACGTTTATAACGTAGGAACAGCCATCGCGCCATTAACGCCAACCAATACCGGCGGGCCTATCCTTGGCTTTACGGTAAGCCCGGCGTTACCGGCAGGCTTGAGTATTGATCCGGTAACAGGGATCATCACCGGGACACCTACTACCATCACCGCTATTTATGGCTATGTAGTTACCGCCACCAATGCCGGTGGAACCAGCTCATTTACAATCAGCATTACTATTGTTTCTTCGGCGCCGGTATTTACTTACACTACGCCGGATAATTACCCCGTGGGTTCTGCTATTCCGCCACTTGTGCCAATGAATACAGGTGGTACGCCGGTAAGCTATTCAATTAGCCCGGGCTTGCCGTCAGGCTTAAATTTTGATACTACAACCGGTATAATAACCGGTACGCCTACTGCGGTAAGTGCAGCGGCAAATTACCTTGTTACGGCAACCAACGCTGGTGGCACAGGCACATTTACCATAAATATCGGCTGCTATCTTTCGGGGCCGGTTATTGCTTATACTACGCCGGATATTTTCCCGGTGGGAGTGGTTATTGCACCGTTGAGCCCAACCAATACAGGAAGTGCGCCTACCGGTTACTCCATTAGCCCGGGGTTGCCTGCGGGATTGAGTTTTGATACGACTACTGGTATCATCACGGGGACACCAACCATTGCAAGTCCTCCAACAACTTATACAGTTACCGCTACCAACGGCACAGGTAGCGGGAATGCGACCCTTATTATTTCGTGTACAGGCTATGTTGATTGGCTTGGCGGCACCAGCACCGATTGGAACGACCCCACTAACTGGGCCACCAATGCTGTTCCAACTTCGTCGGATATAGCGGGCATAGGGGTGAATAGTGCTTTTACCAATTTTCCTAATGTGCTGGCAGGTGCGGGCACTATAAATGTCGGCGCTGTGGTTATCGGTACAAACGGAGGTCAGGCCGGTGGTTTTGTGGTGAATAACGGCAGTACTTTAAATGTTACAGGAGGTATTACTTATCAAAGTGACGCAAATTCTGCTTTGGGATACACAGCCATTATTTCAGGAGCAGGCTCGGTTGCAGCAGGTGGCATAAATATAAATGCAAATACAACACTTGGCGCATCTTATACCGAAACATTGGCATCATCAGTAAATAGCATGGCTTTGTCAAGTAATGTCGCGTTCACATCTTCAGATGCGGGTGGCAATAGCTTTAATTCAACCTTTAATATTACCGGCGGAACGGTGTCTGTTGCAGGCAATATTCAAACGACCAATACCGCGGCAGGTACTTCAACGTTGGCGGTTATCCCAGGTACAACGGCAACTTTACAGCTTGCAAATGCGGCGCCGTTATCAGGGTTATCGGCAACTGGAACTAATGTGCTCACGTTTAATAATGCAGGCGCAACTATTGAATATTCGGGCGCGGCACAAACCTATTATACCGATGCGGCAATCACCGGCTTAGCTTCAGGCGTAACTTATGCCAATGTTAAATTCTCGGGCACGAGCGTAAAAACACCAACCGGCACAGGTGCCAATAATTTGAAAATATCAGGCGATCTGACCAATGCGATTACTTTAAATGACGCCGGCGACTACATCGACCTAAGCGTTCCAACGGTAATATTTAACGGCACCACTCAGAATATTTACGCAGGCAATGGTAAGGGTACCAAATTTTATAATGTAACGTTCAGCGGTGCAGGTACTACTACTATTCAAAGCGGTAGCGCAAGTGTTGCCTCGTCAGGCTTACTGGTGATGAGCGGCGCCGGTGCAGTACTGGCCGCAAACGGCTTACTTACATTAACCTCAGACATCAATGGTTCAGCTACTATAGCGCCAATACCTGCGGGCTGCAGTATCACAGGCAATGTAAATGTGCAAAGGTTTATTACCGGCGGCAGTATCGCATATAGGGGGTATCGTTTGGTATCCTCGCCGGTTTATGCTGGCACAGTTGGCAGCAATAATGTTTACAGCCTTAATTACCTGATGAACAGCGTTTATTTGAAAGGTACTAACGGAGTTGCGGGTGGTTTTGACGCCTCCGGCAACCCTAATCTCTTCCTGTTCCGCGAAAACCTGGCGCCTTCCAACTCGTCATTTACCAGCGGCAATTTCAGGGGAGTAAGTGACCTGTCAGCCGGGCCAAATTATTCCATCGATAACGATGGCAGCGGGTTTAATATCCCGGTTGGCAACGGGTACATGTTCTTTTTCAGGGGCGACAGGAGTGTAGCGCCATTGGCATCGGAAACCTCCACCTCATTCGTCCCAACAAATACGATATTAACCGCCACCGGTGTACTTAACCAGGGCCAGATCACGGTAAGTGATTGGTATACGCCGGGTTCAACCAATTTAGGCTTTACTACTACCCCGGGCAACGGGCCGGTACAGGGCTTCAACCTGGTGGGTAACCCTTATGCAAGCTCGATTGACTGGGATCAGTTTAATACTGCTTCATCAACTACGGGGATCTATGGTGGGCCTGGTGGGCCGGGCGTGGCAACAAATCCATTCCTGTATATCATTGACCCGGTAAGCAAGAACTATAACATCTACCAATCTGGATTTGGCGGGGTAGGCACCATTGCTTCATCTGCGTCGAATATCATCCCGAGCGGGCAGGGCTTTTTTGTAGTTGCGCCGACCGCCACTGCACAGCTGGTATTCAATGAGTCGGCAAAAGTGAATACCCAGGCGAATGCTTCAAACGGCAATTTATTCCTTGGGCCACCACCGGTAGCCAATGTGATCCAGTACATGCATTTAAAACTGTTCCAGGACTCAACCAATGCGGATGGGATGCTGATCAGCTTTAACGGCAGCGCCAGGCCTCAATACAACATCAACGAAGACGCGATTTATAAACCGGGTAACGGCAATGTGAGCCTGGCCAGTATCTCTGCAGATAACATCGCACTGGCGATAAATACCATGCCTTTGCCTGGCCCGAAACCGATGGCCATCCCGCTAACCGTAAACGCCAATACCGATGGTAATTTCACCTTCAAACTTGAAGCGGTAAAAAGCGTACCGGCGCTATATGATTTCTGGCTGAAAGACGCATTTGCCAAAGACTCGCTGGATATCAGGCATAATCCAAGCTATGCCTTTACACTGGTACACAGCGATACCAATACTTTCGGCGCACACCGGTTTAGTTTGATCATCAGGCAAAATCCTGCCTTAATGGTGCATTTGCTGAACTTTGGCGCCACCAAAGTGGCCAACGGCGACGAAGTACTGTGGACCACCGAAAACGAACAAAACTATACCAACTTTGCCGTTGAACGAAGCACCGACGGCGGTTCTACCTTTAATGTTTTGGGCGGCGTACCCGCAAGCGGCATTGGAAGTTATAGTTTACTGGATAAAACCCCAGTATTGGGGGCTAATGCCTACCGTTTGAAAATGACCGACCTGAATGGCACCGTCACCTATTCAAACGTGGTAACCATTATGTATGCCAATACCGGCAACCAGATAGCAACCAACGGGTTTATATTATATCCAAACCCGACGTCGGGACCGATGAATCTGAAAATGAATCAAATAAATGCAGGCCAGGCTTATACGATACAGATCATCAACAACCTTGGCGCGGTAATTAAAACGGTAACATCCAACCAGCCAAACTGGCAAACAGATGTAAGCAGCTTAGTGCCGGGCACCTATTTTGTAGAAGTAAAAAATAACAGCACTAAAGCCCTGGTTGGAAAGAGCGGATTTGTGAAGCTTTAGGTTAGAGCTGAAAGCGGAAAGCAAAAAGACCAAAGCTGAAAAGCTCGGGTCTTTTTATTTTTTATCGCTTTTTGCTTTCAGCTTTACGCTTTCAGCTCTGCTTCAACCTCATATTCTCCGCGTCCCAGTGGATCACTTTATTTTGGAAATAGCTGTCGTTGCAGGCTAAAGCAGGCGCTGCTGCCCTAAACCCGAAAACGGCATCTTCAACTATTGGTTTGCCAAGGCGGATGCCGTCAAAGAAACTGTTGAAGTGGTCAATATTGGCGTCATAGCCAGCGGGTGTATGGTAGGTTGTCCCCGGTATATTAGGCGTTTGCTGATCGGCAGCAGAATATTTTTTATTGTAGTCGTCCATCAGCGCTTTTTGCATAGCGGTGGTATAAGTACCAAACGAATCCCAGCCATCGATCCCCGGGGCCACCGGCATTTTATTTTTACGAATGGTAAAGCCGCCGCCTTCATCTGACAGGTCGAGTACTCCTTCGGATCCGATTATTTTGGTTGACGAATGGTCACCCTCGCCGCTAATGAAGTTAACCCGCAAAATAGCCTGGAAGGCCGGATGCTCTTTGGTGTGGGGATACTCAATCACCGCGCTCATAACGTCGGGTACATTTCTGCCATCTTTCCAGTAATAGGTGCCACCAATAGAAAAAATCTTATCCGGTCCTTTCGAATCGGTGATAAAGTGGATACCCGATAACAGGTGAACAAAGAGGTCGCCGGCAACACCGGTGCCATATTGGCGGTAATTGCGCCACCTGAAAAAGCGGTTACTATCGTACGGTAGCTTTTTCTGGTCCTTTGCGGTATACCGGTTCCAGTCGACTGTTTGGGTCGAGGCATCAAGCGGGATGGTATATTGCCATGCACCCAAGGCGCTTTGGCGGTTAAAGGAGGCTTCGATAGAATTGATCTGCCCGATAGCGCCAGACTGGTACAGTTCCTTCGCTTTTTTGAACACCAGGCTGCTCACACGCTGACTGCCTACCTGGAAAACGGCTTTGGTTTCCTGTTGCGTTTTGATCTCGTCCAAACCCTCGCTGATGTAATGCACCATAGGTTTTTCGCTGTAAACTGCTTTGCCCTTACGCATGGCCGCTTTGGCTATGGTACTATGCCAGTTGTCGCTGGTGGCGATGATCACAGCGTCGACATCCTTTCGGTCGAGAATCTCATGGTAATTTTTTGTGGTGAAGATATGTGCACCGAAAACCTCTTTGGCATGTTCCAGCCGGCCGGTGTACAGGTCGCAGCAACCTACCAGTTCAACGCCGGGGCAGGCCAGGGCTGTACGGGTATCGTTATAGCCCATAATGCCCATCCCGATGGTGGCAATGCGCACTTTATCATTCGGGCTGTATCTTTTTTCGGCCTGCAAAATTCTGTATTCGTGTTCTTCCATAGCAGCGAAGCCTGAAAGTGTTGCCGAGGTAAGCACCACGGTGCTCCCGAGCTGTTTTAAAAATTTTCTGCGATCAGATGACATGGTTTTCGTGATTTTTTAATTGGTGGGTGTAAGTTAGTAGGAAAGTCGGAAAAGTCCGAAAGTCCGAAAGAAAAAGTATGAAAGTTGGAATAAGTTGATTAGGTTTCCAGTCATAGCGATGGGTTTCAAATCCATCGCTATGTATAAACCCAATCAACTATTTCCCTCCTTCAACTCTATCTACCATAAATTTCAACTCGTCTTTATCCGGAAGGGTTTGTTTGCCGCTGGTGGCGTCGAATATCATGGCTTGCTGCATGGCGTTGTCATATTTCGGCCAATCGGGCAAGCCTTGCCCGTTGGGGTTGCCTGTGGTTATAAAATTGACCCAGTAGGCCGACATTAGCGTAGCTAAAGGCTGGTCAGCAGGCTCCCATGGGCGGTTAAGAAATTTTAAGTCATCCATTACATAGGCTACCTCTCCGGTATGAAATGCACCGTATTTGACAAAGTCGGGCGTTGCCGGCAACTTGCGGTTAAAGTTGTACGCATAAATGGGCGCTTTGCCCTGGGCACTTTGCAAACTGATCCATTTATAACCCGACGCCGCAAAAATCTGGTCGCGGCTTATTTTTACCTGTGAGCGGGTCGCCTCAGCATCAGTATTACCCGGGAAAAATTTCAGGAAATTATCCGCATCCGCGCCATATTGTTTCCTGATCTCCGCAACATAGTCATCTTTGTTTTTAAAACCCATTACAAAACTTTCGTCCGCATTCCACCCGGTAATTATGGGTACATTATTTTGTTTGCCTTCGGCGAAGATCTGCGAAACGGGTTTGGGTAATACGTACCCATCAACGATCGGCGAAAAGCGGCCCGGGATCTTCATTAAGTCTTCCGCCGGAATTTTCCGCAAAGCTGCAATGCTTTGGGCATGGGCCAATGCAGCAAGTTTTAATCCTTCCTTTTCAGCCCCTTCCAGGTTATTGGAGGGCAATGTGGGATTAGCGATCATAAACGACCCGCTCTCGGCAATGGCCCTGTTGAACAGGCCATGCACCACGGGCGATGCCACCAGGGCATTTACGCTCATGGATCCGGCTGACTGCCCATCAATCGTTACATTGTCCGGGTCGCCGCCAAAGGCTGCAATGTTCTTTTTGATCCATTTAAGCGCTGCCACCTGGTCCATCAAACCATAATTTCCTGATGCGTGGTTGGGCGATTCTTTGGTAAGATCAGGATGCGCCAGGAATCCAAAAATACCAACCCGGTAATTGGCCGATACAAAGATGACCCCTTTTTTTGCCATCGCTTCGCCATCGTAAATAGGTACTCCCGTGCCGCCGCTGCTAAATCCGCCACCGTAGATCCATAAAAATACGGGGCGTTTCTCACCTCTGTGCGCTTTGGTCCAAACATTAAGGTACAGGCAATCTTCGCTGATCGGGGTTTCAGGGATCAAGAATTCCGGTGTATAAACCATAAATGGAACAGGTTTCCCCTGCATCGGGCTTGGCCCGAATGCATCACATTGTTTTACGCCTTGCCAGGGAATCACAGTTTGAGGAGCCTTCCAGCGCAAATCGCCCACCGGGGGAGCAGCAAAGGGGATGCCTTTAAAAGCCGTGACATCGCCATCGGTACTTTTAATGCCACTGATGCTACCGCCTTCAATGTGGATTGTATCATCATTTTTACTAATGATTTCGGCGCTTTTAAAGGAATAAAACAGAAGCGTAATGCCTGCCAAAACGGGGCAAATGACCATAATGAATCGTTTTTTCATGAAAATTGGTTTATAATGTGTCGGGATGACGCAATATAATAATTATCCGGTGATGATTTTATGTCGAAACACTTTTTAATATTATTTAAAAAGTATAATTTGCAGGCTGTAAGCCCTGTAATGTAAACCCTTTTTTAAAAACCTGTAGAATGAAAAAAGTATTTCTTTTGTCCATCTGTTGTTTCATGGCATCCGTTTCTTTCGCCCAAAACAACAAAGGCACGCTGGCTATTATTCCCGAACCTGTAAGCGTAGTAACAAGGGACGGCGAGTATACACTGCCCAAACATATTTTGATTGAAGCCGGATCGCAGGCGGAGGAAAAATTGGTGACCACCTTTTTGCGGAATAAGCTGACTACCGCAACCGGCTTCGCAGTTACCGTAAGAAATGCGTTTTCGGCCCCGGCGACTATTAAATTACAGTTAAATACCAATAACGATGCGGTGCTTGGTAAAGAAGGTTACCAGCTTTGGGTTGGCAAAAAAGGGATTGTGATCAAAGCCAATACTGCTGCCGGTTTATTTTACGGTGCGCAAACACTGGTTCAATTGTTCCCGAAAGAGATTGAGAGCCTTGATGCTGTCCCCAATATTACCTGGAGCGCTCCTTTGGTAGATATAAAGGATTACCCGCGTTTTGGCTGGAGGGGATTGATGCTGGATGTTTCACGTCATTTTTTCACCAAAGAAGAAGTGGAGCAGTATATCGACCAGATGGCCCGATATAAATTTAACCTGTTGCATATGCACCTTACTGATGACGAGGGATGGCGCGTTGAAATAAAAAGCCTGCCGCGCTTAACTACCGTTGGTGCATATAATGTAAAAAAGATTGGTCATTTTGGTGATTTTTCTCAACCCAAACCTGATGAGCCGCGCACTTACGGTGGATTTTATACCCAGGAGGATATTAAAGAACTGGTACAATATGCCAAAGACCGTTTTATGAATATTATGCCCGAAATTGATGTACCGGGACACAGCATGGCGGCAGTGGTTTCGTATCCTGAACTATCCTGCACACCGGGTGCTGATAAATTTGTGGTACGCTCAGGCGAGGACCAGCAAACGGATAATACATTAAACCCATCCAGCGAAAAAACTTATGCCTTTTTAGATAAGGTGGTTACAGAAGTGGCGAAATTGTTCCCATTTGGTTATATGCACATGGGGGGCGATGAGTGTAACAAGGAATTCTGGCAAAAAAGCGATTCGGTTACCGCTTTAATGAAGCGCGAAAACCTGAAAACCTATGAAGAGGTGCAAAGCTATTTTGAAAAACGTTTGGAAAAAATAGTGGAGTCAAAAGGTAAAAAATTTATGGGCTGGGACGAGATCATTGAAGGCGGTTTAGGCCCCAATGCAGCCGTGATGAGCTGGCGTGGCATACAGGGCGGTATTACCGCAGCAAAACTTGGTCACGAAGTGGTGATGAGCCCGACGACTTTTGCGTACCTTGACTATATGCAAAGCGACCGCGTAATGGAGCCGCATGTTTATGCCACTTTGCGTTTAAACAAGACCTACGAATTTGAACCCGTACCTGATAGCGTTGACGCCAAATTGATCCTGGGCGGACAAGCCAACCTGTGGACAGAGCAGGTATTCAACTTCAGGCAGGTGGATTATATGACCTGGCCGCGCGGTTTTGCGATAGCTGAATCAGTATGGTCGCCAAAGGAAAAGAAAAACTGGAACAATTTTTACCCAAGGGTAGAGAAGCATTTTGGCAGGCTTGACGAAGCGGAAGTAAAATATGCACCAAGCGTATACGACCCAAGCTTTGAGCCAAGGCTTACCCCTGATAATAAAATGATTGTGGAGCTGATCAATGAGCTGCCAGGCCTGGATATTTATTACAGCTTTGATAACTCGTACCCCGACAGGTTTTATCCTAAATATACTGCACCGTTATTGGTGCCCGGGGATGCCACCCAGTTAAAGGTGATCACTTACCGGGGCAACAAACCCGTTGGCCGCATGGTAACAATGCCGATTGCTGAGTTGGAAACCAGGGTGCAAAGAAGCCAGAAGCATTAAGATAAAAAGAAGTTATGATCGCAAGTCACCCAGATCGGTATCAGGATGACTTGCGATTTAACACTGTTGTCACTTCAATGACATTATATACAACGTGTCATTGCCACTCTGCCCAAAGCGGATCACGACGTGTTGCAAAGTGAAACAAAAGGGACAAAAAACTGGCCAATTTTACTGAAAAAGAAGGTGTTTTTTACCTGCCTTTCGTTGCAGGACGTTGTATCGGATACTTCTTTTTGTTGATCTGGAGGGTTTTTGCCCGGGAAACATTGTGCTTTTTGCCTGTAGCAGCGGCAATTGATTGCTGCGGTGGGGAATCATCCCGGTACGCAATGGGAATCCATTCAGGTTTTAGCATAGAATTGTCGGATAAATTGTAGTGAATTTCTGTTGGTTGCCTCAATTTAGCTGAATCAAATATAGCTAAAAGATAGGCGTTTGGGCAAGCATTCTTAGTTGTTTACAGATATCCCTGCCGTTCAGTAGGAACGGTACTACTTATTTTGCTAAATTATACTTCACCCAAAAGTCTTCTGATTTACCCGTTTCGCCGGTGCAGTGGCCAGCGGGCTGCAACTCCGGGTAGTACTTCCAAAATGGTTGTTTAATTGCCGATGAACACATTTTTCCATATTTTATTGTAGTTTTTGAGTAAATTTGCAGTTATATATGTCAACCGAAGTACAGGAAGAAACATTTACCCTGGAGGAATTGCTGGTAAGCCTGAAGGAGCTTCACCGCCTCATTTTATGGAACGATGATGTTAACACGTTCGATCATGTGATCTTTTGCATGATGAAATACCTCGATTACTCAGAAAACCAATCCGAAAAGATAGCCTGGAAGGTACACAATGAAGGCAAGTGCGCCGTACTGGAAGGTTCATATACCGAGGTGGAAGTATACCGCAAAATTTTGCAACAAGAGGGATTGACCGTGAGTGTTGAGTAAGGTGTTAAGTCGTAAGTACTGAGTCTTTAGTCTAAAGCCTAATAATCATGTGGCGATGCCTATTTAGTTACCACAAGTATTTTACCCCCAATAAAAAAGCGCCCTTAAAACATTAAAGGCGCTTTCCTGAAAATAAAATCTATTTTTTATTCTTTTGATAGTCGGACTCAAGACTTTAGACCCGAGACTACCGACTTAAACCGTATAATTCCACCCGTGAGTATCGGCAACAACGCCATACTTTATAGCATCCAGTTCTTTTAAAACCTTCTGCGAAAACGCTCTTTCCTTAGGATCGATAAGGAAATACTCTTCGCCGTTATAGCTGATGGAACCAACCGGCGCGATAGTAGCTGCAGTACCGGCGCCGAAAGCGTCAGTCAGTTTGCCTGTTTTAGCGCCTTCAATAATTTCTGCAACAGATATGCGGCGCTCCTCAACCGGCATACCCCATTCGCGGGCAAGGGTTAAAACGGTGTCACGTGTAACGCCATCTAAAATGGTATCGCGGGTTGATGGGGTGATCAGCACGCCATCCAGCACAAACATTACGTTGGCTGCTCCCATTTCTTCAACATACTCGTGGTTTTTGGCATCTGTCCAGATGACCTGGTCAAACCCTTCTTCTGCTGCGCGTTTTCCTGCAAGCATAGCTCCACCATAGTTGCCCGATGATTTGGCATAACCCATACCGCCTTCAGCCGCCCGGGTAAAAAATGTTTCCACTTTTACGCGTAAAGTTTTTGAAAAATACGGGCCAACTGGACCCAGTAAAACCATAAATTTATAAGTGCTTGAAGGATTTACACCTAAAAACGGATCAGTAGCAAACATAAATGGCCGGATATACATGGAGTGGTTAGCCCTTTGAGGAACCCAATCGCGGTCAATATCCACCACCGCGGCAATACTTTGTATAAAAATCTCTTCCGGCAATTGCGGCATGCACAAACGCTCAGCTGATTTATTAAAACGGATGGCATTTTTATCGGGGCGAAAAACAGATACCTGCCCGTCAGCATGTTTGTAGGCTTTTATCCCTTCAAAAAATGATTGACCGTAGTGTAAAGCGGCAATAGCAGGGCTAAAAGAGACCTCGCCATAAGGGACTATCTGAAAATTCTTCCATTCTCCATTTTCGTAATCGGCCACAAACATGTGGTCAGAAAATGTTTTACCAAATTGTAAATTGTTAAAATCCGTTTCGTTTAAACGGGAGTGGTTTGTTCTGGTGATCTTGATGTCCAACGTCTCAGTCATGGCCTTTGATTGTTAAAATTCGAAAAATTGCAATGTAGGGAATTTTTTTAGTTCATGGTTCATAGTT
>NZ_CAIWNH010000013.1 GCF_903913935.1 uncultured Mucilaginibacter sp. | reverse complement strand
TTATGAAAAATACCTGGAGCGCGCACAACTAAAAAAAATGAATGAAAAGCTGGAAGAATCCAATGATCAATTGGAGTTTCTGTTGCGGCAAAAGCTGTTGTCATGACCATTTTATTTATTGCCTGCAGGTGGTACATACTTCAGCAATGAGGCCAGTTTTTCAAGCGTAAGGGGTTTTTCAACAAGGCTTTTTACCGTTTTAAAAGTTAATATTTTATAGATGTCCTTTGGATCGTTGGAAGTTGATAATACAGTTAAAACGATGATGACATATTTGTTTTGTATTTCCGCTGGTATTTTTTCAAATTCCTCAACAAATTTAAAGCCGCTCATTACCGGCATTTGCAGATCAAGTAAAATTACTTTGGGACGTACTGTGTCCAGGTTGTTGTTGTCGCGAATCAGTTCCAACGCCTCCTGCGCATCATTAAATGTCTTAATGATGAGATTTTGATTGGCCCGCTGCAAAAACTTTTGGGTTACATAGCAATCCAGCTCGCTGTCGTCAATAATAATAAATGAAAGTTCTGTATTCATCAGATGGATGGAATTGTTACTTTAAAAGTTGTTCCCCGGTTTAAAACAGAGCTCACTTCAATTTGGCCGTTTAATTTTAACAATGCACTTTTTACATTATATAACCCAAATCCAGACCCCACTTCCGCAGAATTTGAGCGAAAGAAAAGGTTGAATATTTCGCCCAGGTGGCTTTCCAAAATGCCAATGCCTGTGTCGCATACCTGGATTACGGCATTACCTTCGGCCACAACAATTTTTACTTCAACTGATTTTATTTCACCGTTCGGGTCCTGGTATTTAAAAGCATTTGATAAAAGATTGTTTACAATAAGCCGCAAGGGGGCCTCATCACATAAAAACACTTCATCTTGCTTGATGTCTACCTTGAACAAAACGTTGTTTATTTTTGAATTCACGATATAAATCGCCTTTAATTCATCAATAATCTTATTAAAATCAATTTCTGTTATTTTCAATTCGCCTCTTTGCATGCTATAATAATCGTGCATGCTTAAAACATAAGTATTTAGTTTTTTTACTGATTTTTCCATCAGGAACAGCATTTCCTTTATTTCGGAGGTATCGTCAATCTCTCTCGCCAGATTGATCGCCCCTAATATTCCGGTTAATGGCCCCCGTATATCATGGCTTACGCTGTAAGCAAACTTATTGAGCTCGTTATAAGCTTTCTGTAGTTCTTCATTTTTGACAGAAAGCATGGAATTGGCCATGTAAAATTTATTGGCTTCTTCTATCGCCCATATCATATCAGCCTCTATCCAGGGTTTCTTTACATACCTGAATATATTCCCCTTATTGATGGCATCAATAATCGATTCCACATCGGTATATGCTGTTAACACAATACGCACCGGCAGGGGGTGCGTTACCCTTATCTCTTCAAAAAAATCGACGCCTGTTTTACCGGGCATCCTTTGGTCACAAAATATGATCCTTATTTCGGGGTTATTATCCAGACAGGAAATAGCATCCGGTATGTTTACTGAAGTAAATATTTGATAATCAAGTCGCAATGATGCCTTAAAGCCAACCAGATTTTCCGGTTCGTCATCGACATACAATATTTTTATTTTTTCAGGCACGGCATTTTAGGTAAGGTAACTTTTCGGCAGGTATTTTGTTTCATTTGCAATTTAACTGTTTATGGTTTAAACAAATATAGGTAAGTTATGATTAGTAATAAATGACTACTATCAACCAATTAGGTGATTACAGTCATAAATATTGATGATGACGATCCCCTCTATCAATAACATTATATTTTCTACTCAGATACGCGAACCTGGCAGCATAAAAACATAATATTGGTGAATTTAAAATTACCTTTTTATTTGCTTTCTGCCAGAGCTATGGGTAGCTGTAGTATAAATTCAGTGCCTTCATTTAAGGTGCTGTTTATTATTATTTGTCCGTTATGTTTTTTAATGGCTTTGTAGGCTATTGACATGCCCAACCCTGTGCCTTCCCCTACGTCTTTTGTTGTAAAAAATGGATCAAATACCTTTTTCTGTGTTTGGGCATCCATTCCTGTTCCATTGTCTTTTATCTTTATATATACATGGTTTTCATCGTAACTTGTTTCGATAATAATCGCCCCACCCGTGTTTTCGCCAAATTTTTTCTGTACCGCGTAAATGGCGTTTGAAATTATATTTAAAAATACCTGGTTTAGTTTCCCGGGGTAACACTCAATAGGCGGCAACACGGCATATTGTTTTACTACTTTTATTTTGTTTTGCAGCTGGTTGTTTATGATAACGAGGGTTGAATCCAGCCCCTCATTCATATCGGCCATCTTCAGGTCGTCTTCATCCAAACGCGAAAATATTCTCAATCCTTTCACTATTTCGGCCGTGCGGTTTGCGCCATCATTTATTCCTTTTATCAAATGTTTGATCTCCATTGCCAGGTAATCAAAATCGAGTTCGTCTTTATAGGCCTTTATCTTTTTTTGCTTTTCGGCAACTGAATCATCCGACAGGCCCACATTCTCTATCACCTCAAAAGCCTCAAGGATCATTTTAATATCGCGGTTTAAGGGGTTAATGTTGGATGTTACAAAGTTTATCGGGTTGTTAATTTCGTGGGCTATTCCGGCGGTGAGCTGGCCCAGCGATGCCATTTTTTCAGCTTCTACCAATTGGCCCTGTGCCTGCTTTAAATCGTCGAGCGTTTTATTCAGTTCGTGGTTTGATTCGCTTAGTTCAACGGTACGTTCATTAACCTTTAACTCCAAAACAACATTTTGTTCCCGGATAATTTTTTCGTTTTCCTGTAATACCCTTAAGGTTTCTTCCTGCGATTTTTCTTTCTCCGCCTTGAATATGTTAAGTCTGTCTGCAAGCGCCAGGGATAGCAGGATAACCTCAAAAGCTATACCTACCGGCATGGTATAATTGGTGTAATTATTGTAAGGCAACACACCTAAATTACGTAACGCAAATAATACTATTCCGGTAAAGAACATGGCCCAGGCCAGCAAAAAAAACTTTGCCGAGCGGTAACCCCTAAGTGACAGCGTTATTAAAGTAATAAAACCAATAACGGTTACAAGTAATGCAGCAACATCGGTCATTCTGTAACTGATCAGCGGATATCCGCACAGGCGTGCAATAATAGTCAGCGAATATAATAGGATAAGAAACTTAAATGCTTTGCCCATTATTGGCATCCGTTCTTTAATTTCCAGGAAGGATTGTGCAAATAATGAAAACGCGATTCCGGCCACCGCATTGAATATAATTGTACCCATATCAAACAATACCGGGTGATTCGGAAACAGAAAGCGATAAGTGTAGCCCGACAATGAAGTTTGGGTAAGCGCTATAAATAGCGTATACAACACATAATATAAATAACTGATATCCTTTGTGGAGATAAATACAAAAGAATTATAAAGTATCATAACCAATAGTATGCCCACAAGAATACCCCATAGCATATCTCGGTTTAGTTCCTTTTCGGCATTTTTTTGTGGCGTACCTAATATTAATGGCAATACCATTGCCTCATTACTTTGAACTTTAAGATAAAATGTGGCTGTACTGTCTTTAGGGATTTGAACGTCGAAAAGAAAGTCCTGGTGCTTGTATTTTCTTTTATAAAAAGAATTATTATCGCTTAACTTTTCCGCATTGTATACACCATTAACCGGAAAGTAAAACTCACATACATCCAGGGTAGGATATTCAAGGCTGAGCAGCAGCTGTTTTTCTGGACTCTCATTCTTAATTGTGAATCGTAACCAAAAGGCAGATGTACTGAGTTGCAGGTTTGGGACCTGTGTTTGCGACTGGACAAATCCGGTAGATTTGCGCACAGTGTTCATATCAAAATGTTTTGTGCGATCTTCCAGAATAGCTACATTTTTACCAATAACTATATTAGCCCCCCTGAAAATGATAGTTTTTTGAGCAATTCCCCTGGGTAAAAAAAAGGCTTGCAGGAATAAAAGGCATAAATAAATCTTTTTCATAATAGAAGGAGAAAATTACGCTTAAAACCGATTAATTTTTCAGGTAAATGCAATTTGCGTTTTATCATCAATAATTTCATCAAGATCAACATAATATCGTCCGGAATCGTGAAACTGGTCCAACAAAATACGACGGCAAACATCTGTTGTAACGCCCCCGCCTAAAGTAACAGAAGAGGCCAGTTGAGGCCATGTATTGATAGATTTTTTTACCTCGAGCATTGATGCTTTTAGCCTTGTTGACATCGTATCTGCGCCGACTATTCTAAGAATATAGGGAATTTTTTCTTCGTTAGTCAGGTGCTCAATGCTTTCAGGGTCAAGCCCATCTGCAAGCCCGTGTAAAATAGGCCTTGCAGGTTCACGGTCAAACCGTTCAATGTCCATCATGCCCCTGTCGTTGGTATCCATTACAACAGGTATTTGAAATTCGCGGGCCTTGTAACGGCTTTTTATTTTAATGTTCAATCCATCACAAACTTCAATAAATAAATCTAACTTATCTCCTCCCAAAAAAAACTCATCCATATTGGCGTCATTCAGCCCGTCGCTAAATAGCTTAACATTCAAAAATGGATCGATCTCATAAATTTCCCGTGCCGCAATAATAGTTTTATTGAGCCCAAGGTTGTGCACGCCTGTCCGGATCCTGTTTAAGTTGCTTAACTCAGCTGTATCAAAATCAGCTAATCTAAGCTCCCCGCAAACACGCTCCATCACTATAGTTAATGCTATGGATTGCCCTACCGATAAGCCCACAATACCAATTTTCTTCGTCCTGAGTTTTTCCTGTTCTTCCCTTGTTATTTTATTTCGGTTTCTGTTTGTTCGTACCTCAATAAATTCTTCCTCATCCAACAGGTGTACTAATCTTTGGTTCCAGGGGTAATAAACCCATACGCCATATTCCTGAATATCTCTTTCGGCCAAATGCTTACCGATAAGTTCCGGATATTGATCTGGCTTTAAATTTATGGAAGGGTTTTGCACCTTAATCAGTTCTTCCAGCTGACCGTATATTTCATCACACACGAATTTAACCCTGCCCACTTCCAGTAATTCCTGGAAAGTCTGTTTATCCCTGGTACTGGCGAGCCGGAGTATAATGGGTTGGTAAACTTCTTTATCGTTATTAAAATCTTCGCGGAAGCGGGATATATTGTTCATAGCGTTTTTTGATGCTTTTTTATAGTAAGGTATCCAGGCCTGATTGCTTAAAAAAAAGCAAGTACATTTACTTCGATTTTATTGCCAAGGAAAGTTTGCGACGCAGTTGTTATCGTTTCAGCCAGGTTCCATTGATCAAGATTAGGGATAATTAGCTGAAAATCAATAGTAATTTCTTTGTTTTTTAATTCGTTTATTTTAAAACTGTCCGGTTTGCCCCGCATTTCAAATATGGCCAGCCTGTCTTCTTCCCGGGCCTTTTTTAAGGCCGAAACATCGTGTAAAATCATCGCCGTTGCAACCAGGTCAAGTTTGGGGTAATAAAAAGTGCCGTTATTGCCAATACTATCAACCAGTACCATACCGCAATTTACTACTGGTTTTACAGTATAAGGGGCGCATAAAGCGAAGAGAGATTTTAAACCTATTTGCGATGAAATAGCAATAAGCGTACGTATGAGCAGGGGGGTGCCGATGCCGTAGCCGGCAAGTTCGTTTGAGTTCCATAAGCCGCAGATCTCGCCGGTGCCGTGCTGCGCGTAGGTCCACACCAGTTCAAATATTCCCGGATCCATTTTGCCGGTTGCCTGTTCAATGGGTAAGGGCTCCGATCCGCCCGAAACATGCACCCTTGCGCCGCCATATACTTTTTTGCCGTCAAGCGATTCAACAATAATAACAAATACAGCGGGGTTGCTTGCCCACCCGTTTTTTGACGAGGTAACCTTGGTAACACCAATGCTGGTTAAAACCTCCGTGTGGCCTTTAATAAACAGTTCACAGGTTTCGGGCTCATCAATAGCCCTGAACGCCCGCATCCTTACCTCGGGCTTTTGTTGTTTTAAAACATCCTCCATCTAATAGTCCTGTTCCGGTAAGTAATTTTTTAAGCTAATCGTGAAGTTTTGCCTTGAAGTAAATCGGATGTATTTGATTATCAATCCGTTAAATTTCGGGCAGTAAACCTCGTTACCTTTATACGTAAAACAGGGGGTAATTGTTATTAAATTTTTGATTGTTTTTGACGGAGAAATAACCTTAAGGCGCTTGCGCCAGGGAGGTTAATATTGAAATATCCGTTCGTTTTTGGGTGAAACAAACAACGGATATTGAATTGCTGCGGGCTATTTTTGCAGCGTTACCAGGTTTGGCCCATTAGCGCTGGTGAATACAACACTGCCATCGTACGAAATTGAATTAAGCATAAGGAAAGAGCAGCAACCGCCTGTATTTGAAGTGTTGAATAAAATAATGTCCTGCGGTAAATTGGCTATCTGCATGGTTACCGTATCCACATTGTGCAGTGTGTTGATGTACATATAAAAGCCATCGAACGTACTGTCCGGTCTGAGCACTACGCTATCCGGTTTGCCATTAACCAAATGGTGCATTACCAGCTGGCTGAATTTATAAGGCGCGCCTGCTCCATAAAACAGGTTGTTGGCGCTGGTTTTATCCACTACCTTAAATTGCATGTGCGGCAATTGAATAGCGATCATAGGGCAGGGGCCGCATTTATTACGGCTGTGGCCGGTACTGGTACAGCCGGCAGCCAGGATAATATACCCTGTTGCCGCCATCAGCAAATATATAAACGATCTCATGATGTAAATTTAATACTATTACGACGGCGTGCAGCCAAATGTAACAGGGCAGCAGCTATTTATAATGATTGGCAAGCCATCTTATTGTCCGCAAATATGGCACCGGAATACAGGCTTGAGCACATCGGGATCTTTTTTACAAAGTAACTGGTGTTTAAATAGCTGGTAAAAAAATAGTTCACCGCCTGCTGTACCAGGTCGGCATCCAAGGTTGCTGTGGCATTAACCGCTTCAAAAACATAATCGCAAACCTGCTCAAAGCCGGCTGTTTCGCGGTAAAGTGTTGCTATAATGATTGCGCCATTATCCTGGTAGGTTAGCGGCCTGTTTTTTTCGGCTTTTATTATAAATCCTGCTGTTTCATTGGTGATGTATACCGCGTCCATATCCGTTTGTACAATGAAATTATCCATGCTATGCTCCTTTGTAAAACAAATATATGCTAAAAATATTAGCATTTTATAAATTTATTTTTAAATTTGTTTACATGGATAATGATCAATGCTCGGTAGCTTTTGAGCTTAAGTATTCGGGTAAGTTGTTTTTTTGTGAAGCGCAATTGCAGGGGTACTGCTATAAGGTTTATTTCAATAACCGCTATATGGCCGATATGGAATACGATGCCGCGGCAGGGTGGATCCAAACGAACGGAACGCTGCTGCCTGCTGCCACTATTGAAGAAATAGGCGCACATATTGACGGGCAGCTTGACTGAAATAAGTGTTATGGAATTTTAACGGTGCATTACATCCGCATACGCAGGGAAACCGAACGGCCGAGTGCCTGGATCAACTCCGGATCGATAGTTTTGCTATCGTCTTTTTGTACCCAAACCCTTTTTTCGTTTTTTATCAACCCAATCTTTTCGCCGTTCAGCAATAAATTCAATTCAGTACTGTGCTGATCGATCAGCTTACTGTCAATAATTTGGTATACGTAATCTTTATCGTTAAATGTAATGCGCAGCGGTAACCCCATAGCTCAAATCCTCCTTTGTAAAGGTAACTTTTAATCTTGAATTAAAAAACAGCATGTTTTAATCGGGAGGAAAGCCCGGTGAGACCATGGTCGATGGCACATGGCAAATGGGGGAATAAGCCGGGCCCCACCACCTTCTACCATGGACCAAAACGGGTATCCATTTGGTTTATTTCTATTGATTATACTACTAAAATCACATTTTAAAAAACTGCCTTATACGTGATATTTGCAACCAACGGCATATTTACCGGTGAGCGTTATAATCGTGTATTGCCGATAAATATCCTGATATGAAAAAATTGATCCCGCTGTTATTGGTGTTTGCAACCGTACAGTCCTTCGCCCAAAAAACCAGTACCGATTCTTTACAGGCCATGCCAGAAAGGCTTTTTAACAAGGGTAATATCCTCAACTGTACCTTGTTGGGCTATCGCAAGGCCTATGTATATAGGTTCCTGTTTAACGGGGCAAAAAAACCAATTAAAGCTTCCCTTAAACACGAAATGACCAATGGGGGCGAAGACCCGGTTTTGATAGCGGATAAGGCTTTTAATAACGAATGGTATTACTCAAAAGACGTAACCAGCTACCTGCAGGAATGGGTATTTGAGATCGTTCCCTCGCACGATACCTTTAAATTTGCCACCTGGCAGCAGGGCGTTAACCCCAGCGGTGCAACCGACCAAATGTTTGTGCACTTACCCGGCGGCGTTTTTAACCTAACCAAAGGGCTTGATACCACTGCTTATAAGCACTGGAAGCTGTTTATGGCGATGAACCCCATCAATTACGACTCCACCTGGGTTAGCCACAGAACATTGCCTGTAAATGCTGATCCATCCGTTAAGGACGAGATGTATGAGGCCAAAAACAGGCTCAAACTCACCGTTTATAATTTTGCCAGCCAAACCGAAGAGATGGGCATCGCCCAATGGGGCGACCTGTTTTTTCCCTTTTATTACCGCGTCCGCAAAAAAAATGAACCGCAATTCAGCCTGTCAAGCGTGCAGTTGGGGTTTTAATGGTCAGTAACAAGGATGGCTTTTTTGTCTGACCCCGGATTCGTAAGATTAGAGGAATTAAGGCGATGTTCGTTCATTATTCGACATTCGGTGTTCGATATTATAATGCCTAATTTATTTTACCCTTCCATATTTCCTCAATAATTCCATCACCTTATCATGCGGCAGGGCGTAGGTGGTATTGCCGTTAACGCCTGTCATGGTATCGGCGGCAACCATGGCATTGATGATGGCTTCTTCAACGGATTGCACCGTACCTTCAAACAGCGGGTTGATCTGGTCATTCGGAAACTGTTTTACGCTCACCACTTTTTGGCGGTTAAACGCGCCGGGGTTAGCGGTGGAAAAGGCAATAAAAATATCGCCTGAACCATTTTCGCCGCGGCCGCCAACTTTACCAACGCCAAGGGCAATGCGTTGCGCTATACGTTTAAGCTGATGCGGCAGGAGCGGGGCATCGGTAGCCAAAACCACGATGATAGAGCCGTCGCCTTCCTGGTAATGGCTTTGTGCCAGTTTATGTACGACGGAATTAAGGGTGTCCTTTAGTTCGATGCCGATGGGTACGCCGTCAATAGTCAGGTTTTTCTTTTGCCCGAAGTTGGATTGTACCAAAACGCCGATGGTATAGGTCGAGTCGCCGATCCTGATCAGCCTTGAGGCGGTGCCCGTACCGCCCTTAAAGCCCAGGCAGCGCATTCCGGTGCCGCCACCAATGTTGCCTTCCTGTACGGGGCCGCTTTTGGCCGTATTAAGGGCCTCAAAGGCATTGGCTTCGGTTACATGGAAGCCGTAGATATCATTTAAAACCCCATCCCAGGTTTCGGCAACCACGGGGTAGGTGTACCATCCTTCTTCCTTGATCCAGTTTTTCTGTACAAACCATTTCAGCATCGCATCACGGCACACCCCAACGCTGTTGGTATTGGTGATCATGATGGGCGTTTCCAGAAAGCCCGATTCAGTTACCCAAGTGGTGCCTGTCATTTCGCCATTACCGTTCAGCGTGTACCAGTTGGCATAAACCGGCACGCTGGATTGCCCCCTCGGGAAAATAGCCGTAACCCCCGTACGGGCAGGCCCCTTGCCAATAATATTTTTGCCTTCGCCCTCAATAATCGTACTAAAACCTACTTCTACACCTTTAACGTCGGTAATAGCGTTGTATTTGCCGGGTGTACCTTCAAAGGGGATACCGATATCCCTGGCCCTTGGTTTTTGCGCGTACGACATGGTTTGAGTGAGTAAAATTGCAACAATTAAGGAAGTTCTCATGTTAATTATTGAATTAGTTAATTATTGAATTAGTGATTTGCAAACACCTTTTACCTTTCACCTAAAGAAGTATCCGCAATCTTTATCGCTTCGCTGATGATCGCCAGGCCCTCGTCAATCTGCTCTTTGGTAACACATAGGGGCGGTGCTATAAAGATAAAGTTCCAGCGCACAAAAGTGTACATGCCCAGTTCTTTTATTTTAGCGGCAACTTTATTCATTACCTTCATTTCATCGGGTTTGGCATTAAAGGGGGCCATAGGCTCTTTGGTGTCGCGGTTCTTCACCAGTTCGATACAGCCCAGCAGGCCGGTATTGCGCCAGTCGCCGATGGACGGGTGTTTTTGTTTCAGCAGTTCTACCTGTTCATCCACATATTTACCCATGGCGATGGTGTTTTCAATCAGTTGGTCATCTTCGTAGATCTGCAACGTTTCCAAAGCAGCGGCACAGCAAACCGGGTGGGCGGAGTAGGTGAGGCCCAGCGGCAGCATGGCATCATCATATTTGGCAGCTATCTTATCGGTCACCATTAAACAGCCGAAAGGCAGGTAGCCGCAGGTAAGGCCTTTGGCCATGGCCACCATATCAGGCACGATTCCATGGTTCTGGAAACCGAACCATTGCCCGGTACGGCCAAAGCCGCTCATTACTTCGTCAATGATGAGCAGGATGCCGTTTTTATCGCAGATCTCTCTAACGGCTTTCATATAACCTTCGGGATATTTAAAGCAGCCCGATGTGCCTGATTCGCCCTCAAAAAGCATAGCGGCAATATTACCCGGACCTTCATAAGCGATCAGCCGTTCCAGCTGGGCTACAGCATCGCTCAGCAAAGTATCCTTACCATAGGGCCAGCGGTAGGCGTAAGGGATATCAATATGTACAAAATTAGGCGCCTGTTGTGCATCCGCAGGTATTTTACGCGGGTCGCCACCGGCCGACATTACCCCATAAGTTGAACCATGATAGGATTGATACCGGCTGATGATCTTGTGCCTGCCGGTATACAGGCGGGCCAGTTTAATAGCATTCTCGATAGAAGTAGCGCCGCATAGGGTGAAAAATGCTTTGTTCAAATCGCCCGGGCAGATCTCAGCCAGCTTTTTGCCGAGGTCGCCACGGGCTTTGGTAACGCAGCTGGGGGTAACGTAAGCTACTTCCTGCATTTGTTTAACCACTGCATCAGTGATCCGCTGGTTGCCATGGCCAATGTTAACATTCATCAGCCCCGATGAAAAGTCGATATAGCGTTTGCCGTCATAATCATACAGGTAAACGCCTTCGGCCCGTTTAACGGCAATCGGGTCAATGCCTTTTTGTTTAGTCCATGAGAATAAGGTATGCTCCATGTTATCATGGATGATTTCCTGTGCTGCTGAGATTTCGGTGTCTATCATATAAGCCCCCTCTAAATTGCGAAGCATTCATGAATGCCTCTTTAAAAAAATTAATTTATGAATAATCTCCCCCGGCGGGGGAGACTTTTTTTATTTTTGGTTTAATTCTTATTTTTTCTAACTCTTTTAAAGCCCTCCCCGGAGGGGAGGGTTGGGAGGGGCTCAACTCATCCAATTCACCCCTGCCTCTGCGTTCCATTTGGTGGTGCTCTTTTTTAGTTTGGTCCAAAACTCAATGGAGCTTTTGCCCGTAATATCGCCTACGCCAAACTTACTTTCGTTCCATCCGCCAAAGGAGAATGGCTCACGCGGTACCGGCACGCCAATGTTTACACCTACCATGCCTGCGCTTGCTTTCTCGATCACATACCGTGCAGCGCCACCGTTTTGGGTGAACACGCTGGCCGCATTACCATAAGGGTTAGCATTTTCAATCGCAAGGGCCTCATCCAGCGTATTGGTGCGGATGATAGCGATCACCGGGCCAAATACTTCTTCGCGGGCAATGGCCATATCAGGGGTAACATAGTCTATTACCGTGGGGCCCACATAGGTGCCGTTCTCCTTGCCGTGAACCTTTACGTTACGGCCATCCACCAGTATTTTAGCGCCCTGTGCCTCTGCTTCGGTAATATAGCGTTCAATGCGTTCCTGCGATGCCTTGTTGATCACGGCTCCCAGCGTATCGCCGGCAACCAGTTTCCTGGCTTCAATACAAATTTTATCTACAATATGGTCAACCGGGCCTACGCCCAGCATCGCGGAAGCCGCCATGCAGCGTTGCCCGGCACAGCCGCTCATGGAGGCAGTTACATTTTGGGCGGTCATATCAGGCGCAGCATCGGGCAGTACCAGTAAATGGTTTTTGGCGCCCCCAAGTGCAAGGCATCGTTTTAAATTTTGAGTGGCCCTGCGATAAACGTGTTGGGCGATCTTTGTCGACCCAACAAATGATACGGCTTCAATACCTGGATGATCGCAAATAGCATTCACAATTTCTGCGTCACCGTGTACTATATTAAGTACACCATCAGGTAAACCGGCTTCTTTTAGCAGCAGTGCGATACGGCCAATACTCAGGGGTACTTTTTCTGACGGTTTGATGATCATGCAATTGCCTAATGCGATAGCGTTAGGAATGGTCCAGTTGGGTACCATTGTGGGGAAGTTAAACGGAACGATAGAGGCCACCACGCCTAAAGGCGCTTTTTCGGTGCGGCATTCAACACCTTTGCTTACTTCCAGTAGCTCGCCGGTTACCAGCTGGGGGAGTGAGCAGGCAAATTCTGTCAGCTCGATACACTTTTCGATTTCGGCAATAGATTCGCTGATCGTTTTGCCGTTTTCTTCACTCCCCAGGGCTGCCAATTCATGCAAATGTTTTTCCAGCAAAGCTTTGTACCGGAAAAAAACCTGGACACGTTCCTTAATGGGTGTTTTGCTCCAGGTAATAAAAGCTTCCCCGGCGGCTATCACTGCTATATCCAGGTCGGTAGTTATAGAGCAAGGTAATGCCGTAAGCAATGTGCCGTCGATAGGCGAATGGATATGAATTATCCTTTGCGATTCAATTGGAACAAACCTGCCGTTTATAAAATTTTCAATTCTATCGTATTTCATTTGCATCAAAATTACTGCATAATTTTTATATTATAATACATAATACTAAAAATTATTTATTTTTGATGG
>NZ_CAIWNH010000012.1 GCF_903913935.1 uncultured Mucilaginibacter sp. | reverse complement strand
TTTAATTTTATTATATGTTTTTAAGACTATGCCCTCTATGCGGCGTCAAAGAACCGCCGGGCGTGGGACATTACTATTGATTCATAAAATCGCCCAGGCTACGGATATAGGTGTCATCAATTGAACCATCATAGGCAGAGAAAAATGAATCGACCTTTTTGCCTTCACTTGCAAATACTGTCTTTATAGCTTTCTTTTTAGGGGCAAGCTCCTGTACTTGTTTGGTTTGTACGTTGTAAACATAGTAGGTATAAGTATCTACATATTCATCATAATTATTACCCACAGAAGTCATACCGTCGCTATGGAAATCATTTTTAACAAACCTGGTACTGGTCAACTTATAGATCCGAT
This sequence comes from uncultured Mucilaginibacter sp., assembly GCF_903913935.1. Taxonomy (GTDB): domain Bacteria; phylum Bacteroidota; class Bacteroidia; order Sphingobacteriales; family Sphingobacteriaceae; genus Mucilaginibacter. Next base: position 19,039 of record NZ_CAIWNH010000012.1, on the reverse strand, counting down.
AATTCTTACCTTCCGAAAGCAACATCGGATAGTGGGTTTTATTGATCTCGGGTACATACACATAAACCTGCTGCTGGTTCAAATTATTATATAAAGTAAATGATTTGATCTTTGATGGATCAATTTCAATAGCAGCGTGCCTGTCCATTGTAAGCAATAAACCGCCATTCATTTTGTCGTAATTGAAACCGTATTTGGGGTTTTTATAAACCGAATCTTTCGGATCAACCACAAAACCGCTCACCCAGTCGCTAAAAAGGTAACGGCTGCCTTTTGTTTCATCTACCGGGTGAAATACGGGCAACAAAGGCGAGATGCCTCCGGCACCATAAAGCAATGCGTCACTTTGACCGTGGGATGCTGTATAATTGTCAAATGCTTCTGCTGTTTGTGTCGTTGTAGCTACCGGAGTATTGCCGGCTGCAACTTTTTCACTTTTTAAAACAACCAAAATATCGGTGCCCCCCTTTATAGAAATAACCTTCTTTTCATACCCTGCCGAAGTAACTAAAAGCGTTGCATTAGGACTGGCCTTTAGGGTAAATTTGCCCAATGAATCGGTACGGGTAGCCGTATTGTCGGCTTTATCCTGCACGTAGGCCAGCGCCACGTTGTTTCCAATATCATCCTTTACACTGCCATTAATTGTTAGTGTTTGTGCGGCGCTTATTTTACAAACAAATGCTGACAGCAAAAAAAGTATCGTTGTTTTTTTCATGACAATAAAATTAATAATTAAGATAAAAATATAAATATTACAGAAAAATTATGTACCCCCGTGAAAGGTTATAGTGTTATTACGTATAAAAATACTAGAAATTACAATAGCACAACAATTTATTTTAAAATAACCAGGCAAAAAAAAGGGCTGCCAGATCTGGCAGCCCTTGAGTGATTGTTATCACTTGATTTCTTATTTGTAGAACCTGTCTAACAGATACCGGTCAGCACTGGTATGTGCCTGGAACTGGAAGTGGAACAATTGCACCGCCTGGGCAAAGGTGTATGGTCCGGCGAGTGTACTTGCAGCTGGCTTTCCATTTTGGAAAAATACCGGGGTTTGGGTCAAGGTTATACCACTGCCGGAAGCACCACTAATAGATCCTGCGGTAAATGATACCGCAAAATTTGTATACATTGCACTTGCTCCGGTACCAGTTTTGGTAAAGGTAATGTCGTAAACATACGCACCACCAGCATACCCGGTAGCCGCATTCAATTCAGTAGGCGAAACAGGTTGAATGATTGCTGACCCACCTGTAAACGAGGCTCCCGAATTGAAAGCGCCTAACGAATCAGCCTCGTTAAAACGCTGGAAGTCTTGTTTAAAAGTACCTGCAAAATCATTACCAATAAAGTGGTAATAATGTGCATTAAAATTACCGCTTAAGATACCGTTACTTGCACTTGCTAATGCGATAGGCAGCATATAGCTTTTTGACGGATCAAGCATGTTTTTGTAAATAGTAACTGTAACAGAGTCAAGGCGCCCGCCTGCAGGAATTGTTCCCGAAGTTTTAGAAAGCACGTATGAACCCGCTGGCATCGGCTGATAATCAATAGCTGTATTTGCAGTATTATATGCAGTTAACAACGCCTGGCTATTTACAATGGTATAACTTGTTGCTGTAGATAGCGGCGAAGCCGACGCTATATTGATGCCAAATTTCCTGGTAATAGTATCCTGGGCATCAGTAATGGCATCAAGCGAAAAATATTGCAGCCCGCTATAAGGTAATTCTATGACCGTTCCGATCCCGGAAAAATCAGTATTTGGCTTATCCTTTAAACACGAGGATAGCGATAGCGAGAACGCTGCCAAAACTAAAATAAATATTGTTTTTTTCATTTTCTTTAAAATTTAAATTTACAAAATTATGGCATCCAGAATATCTTCGACGTCAACGCTTCTGTTCCGGTTCCTCCATCAGGTACGTTCGCACTATTGTAATTAATCTCGCTGTTAGGGTAAGGCAACCGATATGGAATATGCGCAGCGGTAACACCGGGGTAAATGGATACAGGTAATTTGGCTGGAATATTTAATCTTCTCCAGTCGCTGTATGATTCAAGCGCATCGATACTGTTGCAAGCTGCCCATTTTTGAGTAATGATGGCAGTAATAGGATCAGGTGCAAGCTCAAAATTAGCTACCGGGTCGGCCTGAGCCATATAAGTATCTGCCGTTGTGGCATCAGAACCAAGGATCCGGAACGACTCTTCAACTGCTGCTTCATAAGTAGCGCTAACAGTACCGGAAATATATCCGCGTTGCTGGGCTTCAGCAACTAAAAACAAACTCTCAAAAGCCGGAATCATAGGTGCGGCTTCTTTAGCTGAAGCATTTGAGCCGTAACCGGTAAGGCCGGAGATAACGCTATTGGCTTCGTTTCCATTTTGGCTACCGTAAACACGGCCATGGATAAGGCCATCAGCATCAGTAGGCAAATAAAGCATTGCTAACCTGGGGTCGTTATGGGTACTGTAAAAGTCAACACCATATTTATTAGCCCTGAAATACTTTTCATTATAACCAGGGTTACCGGTTGATGTTTTTACCACATCAATGTATAAAGGGTTTTCCTGGTTATCAGCAGCAGAAGAATATCCCGGGTTGATAGACGCATCTTCACCCGCACCCAAAAAGTCGCTCGCTGAATATCCGGATAATGCTGCTTTCACACCACCATCGCCCAAAGAACCGTTTGTCGAACTTGCAGTTTGGCGCATCAGCATCTTTAGTTTTAAAGTATTAGCGAATTTTACCCACATGCTCATATTACCGCCGAACATGATATCGTAATTGCCGGGCGATACCGCTCCTGGGTTAGCTTTGATCAAAGCAACAGCAGCATCTATTTTTGCAATGCATCCTTTGTAAATGGTAGCGCCATCATCATACGGGTATGAAAAGGTACTGTTAGGTACCAAAGCCGCAGTGAACGGTGCTTTATTATATAAGTCAACTATGCGCTGATAAACAAAAGCCGTCATCAGCATACCAATCGCTTTGTAATTTGCCAAAGTCGGATCAGCAGAAACCGTAGTAATTAAATTATTATAGTTACTCAGGTTATTGTATGCTGCATCCCAGTTACCGGTAGCAGTACTGCTATTCATCTGGTATAGTACAAAAGTATTACTTGGCGTATAGGCCCCGCTCTGTGTCCAGTAACCCATCCAGTTATCAATCATATCCTGGTTACCTGAATGTACAAGGCTGGCAGTACCGGATAAAGAAGCCGCCAATGAATATTTTGGAAGAACGGTTGAAGGACTATTCGGATTAGTACCATTTATATCGAATGTACCTTTCTTACAACCAGCCGCTCCCGCTAACACCACTACTGCAGATAGCAGTGCAATGTTTACTTTTCGTTTAAATATCGTTATTGTTTTCATTTTTGTTAATCTTATAAAGTTACAGACAATGTTGTACTGAATATCCTTGTTGGTGGCAACTGGTTTAATGAGGTTGTACCTACACCGTTACCTGTATCATTGCTAAATTCAGGGTCAGTAAACTTATTAGTTGATGGAACGAACATTAATAGATTACGTCCGGAAACTGTAATTGTAACAGCTTTAACAAATTTAATATCGCTTATTAATTGTTTTGGCAATGAATAGGAAATAGCAGCCTCTCTTAATTTCCAGGCAGCAGCGCTGGTAACATAGTTAGCAGCTATACTCTGGTATAAGGTTGGCCAAAAGTTAAAGTTACCGTCCTGTACTTCCACGTTGGTATTCGGCACATAGGCACCTGCCGCATTCTGATATTCTGAATTCGGGAATACAAAACGCTGGCGGCCTGCAATGGCTGAAGTAATACTGTTACCGCTATGGTCAAGAGTGGTACCCAGGTTTGAGTTGTAGATGCTGTAACCACCGCGGTAGTCAACAGTCATGTGGAAATTGAAGCCTTTGTATGTTAAACTGGTAGTGATACCGATGATATCCGAAGGAACGGCCTGACCGAGTATACTCAGTTGGCTGGCCCTGGTAGGTAAACCTGTATTAGCGTCAACAATAACTTTGCCGTTTGCAGGGTCGCGGGTCCAGTCATAACCCTCAATTTGAGGATATGAATGACCAACTACAGCCCATGAAGCGTTACCAACGTTGATAGCGTTAACACCAGAAACTATGCTTTCAACATTGCTTGACTGATGTGTCCAGTTAACACCCAATTTCCATGTAAAATTGCCGGTTTTAATAGGCGTACCGGTAAAGTCAAGTTCAAGGCCTTTATTGCTGGTGTTGGCCGCGTTTACAAGTGCTGTATTAAAGCCTGAAGCGCTTGAAACTGACGCGAACACGATACCGTCTTTAGTTGTTGACTGGTAGTATGAAGCAGCAAGGTTGATCCGGTCTTTCAGGAAGCCCAGGTCTAAACCAACTTCATCTTCAGTTACCTTTTCAGGTTTGATGTTCGGGTTGGCAATCGTAGTATTCAGCGAGTATCCTGATAAACCAGAACCCGAGAAGGGGAAGCCATATGCAGCACCCAAGACAGGCAAAGTTTGATAAGCGCCATAAGCGATGTATGGAGAACCGTTCGCCAATGCTGAAACGTTACCTGTTAATGAATGTGCGAAACGTATTTTAGCGAAATTCAAAATATCATTGTCGGTTATGCTTTTAAACATTTCGCTCAGCACAACTGAACCGTCAATGTCGTAGTAAGGGATATAACGGTTTGCTTTGGATAACCTTGAATCAAGGTCTGTTCTGAATGATCCGTGTAAATAAACAAAATCTTTATACCCAAAGGTACCTTCCCCAAAATAACCCATCTTTCGCGCATCATACGTATACTGGCCAAGTACGTTTGCATTTCCGGCAAAGTTTTGGGTATTGTATGGCAGCGTTGTCAACGCACCTTGATTGATCTGTGTATTGGTGATCTTGTTTTCCATGTAAGCTATACCGGCCGTACCATTGAAGCTAAAGTTTTTAGCGAATTTGGTATTGAAGCTGGCAAGGAAATCTGAAGTAAACAGCAAATTGTTAAAGTCATCTATGCCGTAAGATGGCAATGCATCAGTTGCTGAATATTTTGTGCCTGAATCCTCAGCTTTAACAATACCTGTTCCTTGCTGGTTTGAATAATAAATGGTATCGTTGGTTTTTGAAAATTGACTGTAAGTAATACCAGCATCTTTAACTTCACCTCTGGTTTGGATGTTTTCAATAGAAGAACGATATGTTAAGTTAACCCATTTCCATGGTTTCAAGCTTAACGATACGTTTGCGTTAAGGTGGTTTTCGATATCCAGGTACCTTGATTGAGCGATAGTCTGACCAGGGCTATAATAATAGTCATTATAGTAGGTATCCGGGTTTCCGTATTTGCTGTTAACATCTTTTAAATCAGCAACAGGAACCTGTAAAGGCGATTCCAATAAGTTATCATAAACACCGCCGGCGCTGGTAACATTTTTGTTGAAGTAAGTGTAGGTAGCTGAATAAGTAGCTGAAAAGATGCCGTATTTCTTATCACCACCAATGCGGAAGATATCCCTTCGGGCAACATCATGCGGTGTTACGCCGGTACTTTTGATATCCTGGGCTGACATGTGAAAACTTCCGTTCTCATCACCTGAATCAAAAGAAAAGTTTTGGTGAGTAGTAATACCAGTGTTAAAAAAGTCTCTTTTTTGGTTAGGCACCGCAGTATACGGCACCATTTCAATAGAACCGTCAGGAAGCGGGCGGCCAAGTGGTACCATTTTACCGTTAAATAACGGACCGTAATTTTGGTTTTCGTAAGGAATATAAGTTGAAAGATCGGTAAAATCATTCACATAACGCTCGCCACCGTTACTACCAAACTGGTTTTGTAATTTCGGCATGTACGAAACAGTTTCGACATCAGCTGTTGATGATAGCGTTACACTTGTTGCCCTTGCACCATGCTTGGTAGTGATAACGATAACACCATTGGATGCGTCAGAACCGTAAACAGCAGAAGCTGAAGAACCTTTCAACACGTCGGTTGACGCTATGTCTTCAGGGTTCAGTGTGCTGATGTCACTGTAATAGATAGATCCGTCAACAACGATCAGCGGTTGGTTGTTACCCAGTAACGACCTGTTACCACGCAAAGTGATACGGGTTGGCGCAAAAACGCCAGCATTAACAGTGTTGATCTGCAAACCAGAAACCTTGCCGGTTAAACCATTGGCAACACTGATAGGCTTTGCGGTGTTAATGTCGGACCCGGTTACTTTAGTAGTGGAGTAACCTAATGAAGCAGCCTGCCTGGCGATACCGAAAGAGGTAACCACAACTTCAGTCAGTTGCCTGGAAGCAGGCACCAACTTTGCGTTTAGCACCGCAGCTGTACCCACCGGCAATTCTAGCGGTGAATAACCGACAAAGGTGAATACAAGCGTTGCTCCTGCCGGAACTGACAGCGTATACTTACCTGCCACGCTTGTTTGGGTACCGATAGAGGTCCCCTTTAATTTTACCGTTACTCCCGGAATGGGTTGACCATCATCAGAGGCCGTAACCGTACCAGTAACTGTACGGTTTTGTGCAAATACCTGTGTAATGCATAACATCAGGAAACACAAACTTACTAGTAGAAGTTTTTTCATGTTTGTTAATAATAAGATCAGTTAATAGTTAATTAGTTATAAAAGTAGTGTTAGCTTATCAAAAACACAAATAAAATGTTAAAAAAGTTAAAAAAAGTTAAATTTTTAACACTATTTGCGGCTTTATAAAAAATTATAGTACTATGTATTGCATAATACAATCTAAAACATATATCTTTGCGTTATGATTGTTGAAAACACACAAACCCAAATGCGGAAAGGAATACTGGAGTATTGCATACTTTCCATTATAGCTAAGGGGGAAACTTACGCTTCGGATATTATCGCCGAGCTGAAAAAGGCCCAACTGCTTGTTGTTGAGGGTACTTTATATCCTCTGTTAACCCGGTTAAAAAACAATGGACTGCTTACCTATAACTGGGTTGAGTCAACCTCCGGGCCGCCCAGAAAATACTATGTACTATCTGATGAAGGGCGGAACGTACTGAACCAATTAGACAAAACGTGGGAAGAATTAGCATTTGCAGTTAAGACAGCTATCGGGGACAGACAGTAAACAGTTGGCAGTTATTAGTCAGCAGCTTGCCTTTGCACTGGCCCACCGGTTAACCACCAATGAACAAATGAACTATTGAACCAATGAACTAAGAAATAATCATCATGAATAAAACAATTATCATCAATATAAACGGCATAGTTTTCCACATAGAAGAAGATGCCTACGAAATTTTAAAGAATTATATGACGGATGTTAAACGTCATTTCTCCAACTCGGCCGACAGCCTTGAAATTACAACCGATATTGAAAACCGGATTGCCGAAATGTTTTCAGAAATTCTGGCTAAAGACAACAGGCAGGTTATTGTTGACCAGGATGTGCACTCGGTGATTGAACAAATGGGCTCTGTTGCTGATTTTGAAAGCGCCGAAGAGGAGGCTAAACAACAACCCAATTCATTTGGCTATACCATGGAAACCCGCCGGCTCTTCCGCGATCCGGATGACCACCTGGTTGCGGGTGTTTGCTCAGGCATAGCCAACTACTTTGATATTGATGCCGTTTGGGTGAGACTAGCCTTTGCCATTTCCTTCGCTTTTGCTGGTACTGGTTTGGTATTATATATTATATTATGGATAGTGGTGCCAAAGGCAATCACCCGTGCCGACAGAATGGCCATGAAAGGCGAAAAACAAAACCTGCAGGGTTTTAAAAAGAACTTTGAGGATGAACTGAGTTCGATGAAACAAAACCTTTCTAACTTCGGTACCGAGGCGCGGCCCTTTGTTTATAAAGCCCGTGATTTTGCCGGCGATTTTTTTCATCACCTGGGCAGGTTCATAGCCGGAGCAGGAAAAGTGTTTGTAAAAATGCTGGGCGTATTGATTCTTTTAGCCGCATTTGGCTTTTGCGTTTTCCTGATCGTCATGCTTATCGCTATTCTGGGATTTAATACCGGGGCCCCCGATGGTATTTTCCCATTTACGATAATGTCCAGCGACCACGCCGACAATGTATACCTATGCGCCTTTTTTGCGGCTTTTATACCCTTGCTGTCCATTATTTTGATCACACTGAAAGGAATCTTCAATGTTGACAGCATAGGCAGGTCAACGGGCACCGTGTTCCTTGTAATATGGTTATGCTCATTGGGCATGCTGGCTTACTACGCAGTAAAAATCACATCCAATTTCAGGGAGGAGGCAAGCTTTACCCAAACTATCAACTTAAAACCGGCAAAAAGCAACACCTATTATATTGACTTGAATGATATCAAATATTTTTCGCATGACGATAGTGTGCGCCTTGATATTAAAGACCATTTCCGTAACATGGTGGTTATTGACGACAGGTACAACAGGTTTCATAACGAGCCAAACAGCGTGAGCCTGGCTATTGTGAAAAGTGATGTAAAATTCCCGGTACTGGAAGAATTGTACCGCGCCAAAGGGGGTAACTACGATGATGCCCTTTTCAATGCCCGCAGTACCAGTTATGTATTTGCTCAGCAGGATTCAGTTTTAAAATTTGATTATTCCTTACGCAAAAGACCCGGTATCTTATGGCATGATGAAGAAATCCAGCTTACTTTAAAGGTTCCTTTAAACTCAAAGGTGGTTATAGACCACAAAATGGAGAATTACCTGCGGAACGTTAACCTTTATGATTGCGACCAGGTTAACAAAAAGGATAATCCTAATACCTCAACCTTTATGATGACCGATAACGGCCTGCAATGCAAAGTTGACACCCTGGTTACTGCAAAAAAAGATAGCCTTAAAACTGATACTTCGTCAAAACACAAATAGCAATAAAACCAAATCTATTATATAGAGCGGCCTGCATTAACGTATTTCTTTGCGTTGCTGCAGGCCGCCTGTTTTTTTGGGCAGTTAACCGACAAAATCCGGCCATCTACCGAAAAAGCAAAAAATCATGTAACCATCGCCCCCTTTTTTGCATCTTATAAACAACAATAATAAAAACCAGCGATAAAGCCAGCAACCTGAAAATAGGTTAAGCTAATAAAAACGGGCTAAATCCCGACGTGAATATGATTATAGGGAGGGTCTCAATTAAAGAGTGAAAACCCCGCAAGTCATGAATATTTAACAATTGGTCAAAAAAAATTTAGAAATAAAAAACGCGGGGTTCCTTTACAAAAAAAGAAAAAGAATGACAATCAAATACCAATATAAAAATAAACACGCTGCCCTACCAGGCTAAATAAAAAGCCCCCCAAAAAGGTTCAGAACAGGGGACATCACACAAATTATCTAACAGTAAAAAAAGAAAGAAAAATTCTTAACGGGAAAACTATTGCCCAAAAATTAACACCACGATGAAAAACATCTTTACAAAATCGATACAATTATTTTTACTGCTCCTATTAAGCGCTGGCTTCGCCATAGCACAAAACAATAAACCAGCAGCGGCTATTTCGGGCCAATTGCTTGATGAAAACGGCAAACCTATGGATTTTGCTACGGTGAGCTTACTAAAAGCCCAGGATTCATCCGTTGTTAAAGGAACATTAAGTAACCAGAATGGCGCCTATGCATTTGATCATATCAATTCAGGCAACTATATTATCAAAGCTAGTGTTGTGGGTTATGCTAAAGCCATCAGCAAAATTTTTACCCTCAACAACGGTGCTGCAAATTTTACAGTGCCTGCTTTAAAGCTGATGCCGGCCAGCCACTCGTTATCCGCTGTAAACATTACGGCTTCAAAACCGCTGATTGAACATAAGGTTGACCGTACCGTAATGAATGTTGAGAACAGTATCCTGGCCGCAGGCAACTCCGCTATGGATATCCTGGAAAGGGCGCCCGGCGTTTCAGTAGACAAAGACGATAACATCAGCCTGAAAGGCAAACAGGGGGTAACCGTTATGTTAAACGGCAAACTTACCTACCTAACATCAACTCAATTAGCCACCCTATTGCGGTCGACTGACGGGACTACGATAAAATCCATTGAGATCATTACTAACCCGTCGGCCAAATACGATGCGGCAGGCAACTCGGGGATCATCAATATTATCCTGAAAAAAAATAAGCAAACAGGCACCAATGGCAGCCTGACCACCGGCGTTGGCTATGGCGCCTACGGAAAGGACAACGAGAATTTAACGTTGAACCATAAAGAAGGCAAACTGAATGTATTTGGCTCGTTTAGCCATAACGATAATAAACGGATCCAAAACATCGGCATTAAACGAATTATCCCTGATACCGCTGGCGGCGCCCCAACTTACTTCAGGCAAACCAGCCCCCTCCTTGAGTCAGACCACAACAATAGTTACCGCATTGGAGCCGATTACGACCTGTCATCAAAAAACACCATCGGCCTTGTGGCCAGCGGCTACTTTAACGGGGAACAGGATAATATTGACGACCGCACCTTTATCGGCAGATCTTTTAACCAGGTGGATTCGTCGCTGCGCACCAATTCAGGCGTGCATCAAACCTTCCATAACATTGCCTTTAATTTAAATGATACATGGAAAATTGATACTGCCGGACAGGAATTAAGCGCAGACCTTGATTATTCGCAATTTAAAAACAACTCCGTTGCACAATACATAACAGATTATTACACGCCCAACGGCAGCATCCAGCACCCTGAATGGTTTTTAGGAAACTTAACCCCTTCAACTATTGATATCCGCACAGGCAAAGTTGATTATGTAAAACCGATCAGCAAAACCCTAAAGTTTGAATCAGGCTTAAAATTCAGCGATGTAAAAACGGATAACGACCTGATGGAAAAAGATGCACCCGGCAACCCTTATTTAAGCTCCAACCATTTTGTGTACGACGAAAAGATTAATGCCGGCTATATTAACTTAAATAAGGACTTTAAAGGCTATTCTGTACAGGCGGGTTTAAGGGCCGAGTACACCAGTTCAAACGCACATGGCGATTCGGCCAATGTGGTTTCTATCATCCCCAGGCACTACCTCAACCTCTTCCCAAGCTTATTTATCAGCCATGATTTTAACGATAAAAACGGGATCACTTTCTCCTACAGCCGCCGCATTGACAGGCCGCAGTATGATAACCTTAACCCCTTTATCTTCCGGCTCGACCCATATACCTATCAATTGGGCAACCCTTATTTAAGGCCACAGTACACCAATAATTATGAGCTGAACTATACCTATAATAAAAGCATCACCCTAACATTGGGTTACAGCAAGACTACAGACGTGATTACCGAAGTACCCGGCACCGACCCTGCTACCAAAGTATCCTTTATTACCCAGGAGAACCTTCAGGTACAAAATGCCTGGAACGCCAACCTTTACGCGCCATATACCATTACCAAATGGTGGGAAGGCAATGTAAACGCGACCGCCTTTTACCTGGGCTTTAAATCAAACAACCTTGAAGGCGGTAATTTAAACAGTGGCCAGTTTGCCTACAATATAAGGGCAACCCAAACATTTAAGCCTATAGCCACTTATAAGGCTGAATTAACCGCAAATTACCAGTCGGACCTTACTTATGGATTGTATGATGTGAAAGCACGCTATTCGGTTGACGCAGGGGTAAGCCACTCATTTGCTGATAAAAAGCTGAATGTAAAACTGAGCATGAGCGACATATTCAATACGCTAAGGAACGATGTAAACAGCCAGTATCAAAACACCGACCTGTTCATCACCCAAAAGCGCGAAAGCCGCATTACCCGTTTAACCCTTACCTGGAACTTCGGCAACAACAAAATAAAGGCCCGCCAGCACCAAACTGGCGCCGACGATGAGAAAAACCGCGTAAAAGGCAATAATTAATTGGATAGCAAAGAATAAGGCATAAGCCGTTAAACAAATGTCCGTTTTAAAAAGCGGGCATTTGTTGTTTAAGCTGCAAAGCAAACACCTTGCTGTATTTACTGTAAACGGTGTAAACAGGTGTATTTGGTGTATTTGTACACGGAACCCGAATACAGTAAATACAGCGTTTACAGTTCGGTGGCATCTATTTTTTCTAAAAGAACAAGCCAGTTATAATCGCAATCCCGGCTAAATTCATCCGGCTGCTGATTTTGTATTTTTATGGTGATGGTTATTTCTTTTGCTTTATCAAAGGGATGGATTCTTAGCATGGCGCTGTAAACACCATCATGGATGTTGATTTTTCCACCGTCTTTCAGTTTATAGGTGGGGAAATAGCCAACAATTGCTGATGTCATCCCGAACTTACCCGCGTTAAAATCCTTATAAAAACTTTCTTTATCCAGACTCACCAAAAATGAATTCTTCAGCACCCTCAGGCGGATATTTCTATCGGTGCATTCCCTCCTGATCGACAAAAACCCCTGTGCGCCCGCTCCGAACTGCTGGTTTTCGCCAACCCATAGTTCTGTCATGTTGATGCCTGTTTGCCTGGTCAATTCATTTAAAAACTCGGCAGAAGTGCGTTTCAGATCCGGGGCTTCAAATTCAGTAACAATCAAATTATTAAATCCCAGGTGTTTAAAAAACTCCAGCCTTGTATCGAGATCAAAATATGCTTTAAACTTTCCTTCAAAAATGTAATTAGCAGGGGTTGGATAAAAAATAAGGATATAGGGATTCAGGGCCCGTTTCTTACTATACCGCAACAGCTCTTTAAATAATGCCATGTGGCGCGGCAAAAATGGATCCCAGGTACCGGCTATGGCTATAACCTTCTGGTTTAAGGCTTGATGGAATTTCATGATCCGGTAATCTGGGCGTTATTTAAGTCATAAATATATTGTTTTTCGAATTGCCTTTTATTGGGCATGCCATTCTGCTAGGATTTTAATTTGCTAAAATGATCCTCAACCCTCACAACATTTTTACAAAACTTTCCCGGTACCCCCCCAGCCTGCCATCGCTTTAAATCACAATTCTGTCTATGTTTGTTTACTGTACATCTATTGTATTTCAGCATATTAATTAATACACCTTACTTAGTATGGCGCAAACCCGCGAGGGGCTCCGCATGGCCAATTAAACCAATTAACCCTTATGATAATGAAAAACCTCACCCGTTACTTCAAATCTATTCACTTGCTTGCTATTTTAATTTTGCTGCAAACTTTTTGCAGGGCACAAACTGCTCCCCAACTGGGCAAGGCTACCGTTAAGCAGGTTATAGCCGCCATGACGCTGGAAGAAAAAGCCAAACTGCTGGTAGGCGCAGGCCGAGGCTTCGGTCCGCCGCCACCGCCGCCTGTACCCGGCAAAAAAGATAGCACTGCAAAACCTGCAGCACCTGTTGGTCCAATGATAGGCCAAACAGATCAGAAAGTACCCGGTGCTGCAGGCGTATCCTTTGCAATCCCACGTTTAGGTATCCCCGCCATCGTGGTGTCTGACGGACCTGCCGGGGTAAGGATCAGCCCCATCCGCAAGGGCGATAGCAGCAAAACTTATTATGCTACCGCCTTCCCGGTAGGTACTTTACTGGCCTCCAGCTGGGACCTCGACCTGGTAAAACAGGTGGGCGTTACCTTCGGTTACGAAGTGCGCGAATACGGCATCGATATCTTACTCGGCCCGGGCATGAACATCCACCGCAACCCGTTGGGCGGCCGTAACTTTGAATATTATTCAGAAGACCCATTGGTTACCGGCAAAATGGCGGCTGCCATAGTGCTGGGCATTCAATCAAACGGCGTTGGCACCTCTATTAAGCACTATACCGCCAATAACCAGGAAACCCACCGCAATACCGTAAACACTATCGTAAGCGAACGCGCCATGCGCGAAATTTACCTTCGGGGTTTTGAAATTGCCGTTAAGGACGCACAGCCATGGACAGTGATGACCAGCTATAACAAACTGAACGGTACTTATACCGCTGAACGTGCCGACCTGGTGACCAACATCCTGCGTAACGAATGGGGTTTTAAAGGTTTTGTGATGACCGACTGGGGTGGCGGCCGGGATCCCATCGCCCAAATGAAAGCAGGCAATGACCTGATCATGCCTGGCAACCCTAACCAGGCCAAAGCCATTATTGACGCAGTGAATAACAAACAACTGGATGAGTCGGTTTTAAACGCGAATGTGGAGCACATGCTGAATATTATATTAAAGTCGCCTGCATTTGCCAACTATAAATATTCTGACGCGCCCGACCTTAAAAAGGACGCACAGGTTAGCCGCATGGCGGCAGCCCAGGGCATGGTGCTGCTAAAAAACAGCGGCAGCGCCCTGCCTTTCAACGGCATTAAAAAAGTAGCACTTTTTGGGAATACCGGCTATGATATTATTGCAGGCGGCACAGGCAGCGGCAACGTAAACAAGGCTTATACTATTTCCCTGGCACAGGGCCTGCAAAACGCGGGATTACAGGTGGATGATGCCTTATTGAAAGCTTACCCCGCTTACATTGCGGCTGAGCGCGCCAAACAGCCAAAACCACAAAGAGGTATGGCCATGTTTATGGGCCCGCCCCCTGTTCCGCAGATGGCCGTATCTGATGCTGACGCGCAACAGGATGCAGCAAATAACGATATCGCGATAATCACCATCGGGCGCAACGCCGGTGAGGGCGCCGACCGAAAGCTGCCGGATGATTATTACCTGTCGGATGCTGAAAAAGCGCTGATCAAAAATGTGTCTAACGCGTTCCATGCCAAAGGCAAAAAAGTGGTAGTAGTATTAAATATAGGCGGTGTAATTGAAGTAGCCAGCTGGCGCGATGGTGTCGACGCTATCCTTTTGGCCTGGCAGCCCGGCCTTGAAGCAGGCAATGCCATAACCGATGTATTGAGCGGCGCGGTAAACCCATCTGGCAAATTAGCAACTACTTTTACGATGGATTATAAAGAGGTACCCTCGGCCAAAAACTTCCCCGGCAAGGAATACCCTGACCAAGCCACCGGCGAAGGCTTCCGCAGGCAAATGCCCGCTGAAGTAACTTACGAAGATGGAATCTATGTAGGCTACCGCTATTACAGCACTTTTAAAGTAGACCCAGCTTACGAGTTTGGTTATGGTTTATCATATACTACTTTTAATTACAGCAATTTTAAATTAAGCGCCCCTTTATTTAAAGGTACGCTAACTGCGTGCGTAACCATTACCAATACAGGTAAAGTTGCGGGCAAAGAAGTGTCTCAACTGTACTTAAGCGCCCCATCAGCCAAACTGGATAAACCGGTAATTGAATTAAAAGGCTTTGCCAAAACCCGCCTGCTGCAACCGGGCGAGTCGCAAACATTAACATTTACTATTGATGCCCGAGCCCTTGCCTCCTACGATACCGCACAGGAAGCCTGGGTTGCCGAAGCCGGCAATTATACCGCCAGCATCGGCGCATCGTCAAAGGATATCAAACAAACAGCTGCATTTAAGCTAGCCAAGGAAATGGTGGTAGAGAAGGGCGAGCAGGCCTTAACGCCGCAGGTGGCAATAAGTGAGTTGAAGAGTAAATAGGAATTGATAGGTTTATTTAAGAGGCCATACGGGTAATGCTGTGTGGCCTTTTTTTGTGTAGAAGCAGGCCCCACCTGATAATATACCCCCCATATTCGCTCAAACTCAGCCCAAAAAAACATTTCCCGCATTTACTTCTTTTTTACAGCTTTGTAAAAAACGTGATACAAACCAGCGCCCGGTTACATTACCAATTACAGCATTTACTAATAAACGATAAATATGACAAAAGCCTCGGTAAATTACTCCGATAAGGAGTTGATCGAAACGCTTAAGCAACAGCAGGTAAGCACGCAGGTGATCAAATATTTATACCGTACTTATTTTAATTTTTTGAGTGGTTATATCAAACAAAACCAGGGTAACGACCAGGATGCGGAAGATATTTTCCAGGAAGTGATCGTCGCGTTTATTGAAGTGGTGAAAGCCGAAAAATTCAGGGGTGAATCCAGCATCAAAACGTTTTTATACACGCTGAACAAGTTTACCTGGTTAAATGAGCTCAAGAAACGGAACCGGGCCATGTTAAGGGATACCACCTTTTACGAAAACGCCGGTGAAGAGGATAAGGACGTTAGTAGTTTACTGGTTGAACGCGAGGCAAAAGGCATGGTAATGGCGATAATGGACAAGCTTGGCGAGGTTTGCAAAAAGATCCTGGTGGCTTACTATTATAATAACTCACCGATGAAAGAGATCTTGCAGCTGATAGATTACCAGAACGAACAGGTTTTAAGAAATAAAAAATATAAATGTTTAAAAAGCCTTGAGCAAATGCTTACGGCAGACCCGCAATTAGCACAGCGTTTTAAAAATGCATTAACCCATGAGCACTAACAGCCAGCATACCGAAACAATTATCCAATACCTGGATGGCGAACTATCCGGGGCGGAATTAAAGCAGTTTGAAGAATTGCTGGCCGCCGATAACACGGTACAGCAGGAACTGGAAAACCTAAAACTTGCACAGCAGGCTATAATAAGTTATGGATTAAAGGCGGAGGTAGCCTCCCTGCATCATGAAATGATGGAGGAGTTAAAAGCCGAACCGAAAGCCTCCGCCAATAAGATATATCCTTTTATCCGCGCTAGCTTAAAAATTGCCGCCAGTTTATTTTTGGTGATGTCGGCTGTGGGTATCTATCAGTATTTAACCGTTTCATCTGCACAGTTGTATAACCAAAATTACCATCCTTTTACCATCAGCATTTCCCGTGGGGCTACAGAGGGTTCGGCGTTGGAAAAAGCTTATGCCGCAGGCCAGCCAGCTACGGTGATCAGCCTGTTTGAAAAAGAGACTAATGCTGATTATAAAACTGAATTCCTGGCAGCACAATCCTACCTGGCAACAAAAAATGTAAGTAAAGCCATTTCGATTTTTAACCAGATCATGAATAAGGCGGACGGAGCCTATAAGGATGATGCTGAATATTACCTCGCGCTTAGCTATATCGAAAACAAACAGCCCGGGCAGGCCCTGGCGATCATGGATAAAATACACCAGGATAAAGATCACCCCTATAACGACCGGTTTAGCTTTTGGACTATTTTTAAATTAAAATTGCTTATTTTAAAAAACGGGGGTAAATAATTCCCCTGTAAAATGACTTGTTTTTTACCGCCGCACAAAAATTTTAAAAAAAAACAAAAAAGGTGGTTACGTTCTTTCCGGCAGCACTTACTAATTATAAAAAACAAGATCATGAAAAACTTAAAAACAGCAATCAAAATCAGTTCTGCATTAGTGCTATTTATTATAGTAATCAGCAGCAGCAGTTGTAAAAAAAGTGGCGTAAGCCCATCTACCCAAAACAATCCGGCACCAAATGCCACCCAGGTTTCATTCAGTGTATTAAGTGACAGTGCACCTGCAGTACTTGCAGCAGCACCTTTTGCAAGCCTTGCAGGTACTGCATCAGCCACCGCTGCACCTGTTATTAAATTCACTTCGGGCATTGCCAACATCACCAAATTTGAATTTGAAGCAAAAAAGAATGGCACAAAAGTAAGTTTCGAAACACAAAATTTAGCGAATGTTGACCTGTTTGCGCTAAACCCAACATTTATTAAAACACTGATAGATACCGGTTTATACAGCGAAATTGAGGTAAGAATGATCCTGTCACAATCAACCACAAGCGCTATCCCGCTTACACTGATGGGTACCGCCACTTCTGCTGCCGGATCTGTACCATTTGAGTTTGATTTTAACCAGAACCTGGAGATCAAATCCGAATCGCAAAATGTGGTAGTTAGCCATACAAAAACATTAAAATCGCTTTTCCTGCTTCACCTCAATATGATACTGAGTACTATAACAGCTGACGACCTTGCAGCCGCCACTTTAACCAACGGTACCATTGTGGTAAGCAGCACCTCCAATGCAACCATATTCAACAAAATAGTGGCCAATTTAGGCAGTGTTGGCGATACCAAATTTGAAGAAGTAAACGATGGCGGCGACGATGTTGGCAAAAAAGATGGCGAGCATGGCAGCGGGCACAATTGAAATTTATATACCTATGGAATAATTTGAGAGTTTATTTCATCCGGAGCGGGATCCAATTACGGATAACGCTCCGGTTTTTTATGATCAATAGCGCCGCCAATGAAACTACTATCAAATAAATAAGCCAGGGATAGCTTTCATGTTCCGCTTCAAAACCACCTATCAATCTAAAATGCGCCCAATAACCCGGCAGCTTTTGGGTGGCGGCGACATGATCATCATTTAAATAATCAAGCCTGGCCTGCCGCAGCGACCAGGCAATGCTGTTCCCTTTTTGCAGGTAAAAATGCAGCCGCTCTGAAATGTAAGCGGTAGAGGCGTCATCCGCTTTCCACATCGAAGTAATAATATTATCACAACCCGCATAAGAAAAAGCCCTTGATAAACTGATCAACCCTTCGCCTTTTATCAATTCGCCAATACCGCTTTCGCAGGCGCTTAAAACTACCAGCCGGGTTTTATCCAGTTTTAAATTGTAGATCTCGGGCAAAAATAACTTATAAGCCATTGCCGAGTCGGGCTTTGCCGGGTAAAAAGCAATAAACGAGCGGTTGGGATCACGGTCATCCGCAACAGCATGGGTAGCTAAATGGATAATGTTAAAATTATGCGCATTGGCAATAAACTGCTGTTTGCTGGCATTTTCCCCGAATAACCGGATCCCGTTAATTGCTTCAATTTCGGCCTTTGAAGCCGGTAAGGGGCTGAGTATATTCGCGGATGGAAGCCTGTTTGCAAAAGGTGCCATCCCGATAGTGTTCAACAACTTTGAACTGCCCGATGCTCCATTTTGCAATATAGAGCAAGAGTAATTGTAAGTGACGGTAAAGCGCTTTAACAGGTTATCGCCATGTTCATCGGTTAGAACTTCAAAAGGAATATAGTTCAGCCCGCCATCAGGGATAATCATCAGGTCGTTTTTCCCGCTGATGTATTGTTCCGCCGGCTTTAATAATAACTGGTAAAAATATTGGGTAAGTTGTTTTAGTTCCTCTTCTGCTTTCCAGTTTTATACCATCATATTCACCTCTGGTATATTTAATCTG
>NZ_CAIWNH010000011.1 GCF_903913935.1 uncultured Mucilaginibacter sp. | reverse complement strand
TTTACAACGTTTTATATCAATAAAACAACCCAATCAACCACTCACCTAATCAACCGATTTAATTCGTATTCAAAATCAAGCCTGGTTCATCGTACTCGATCATTTTTTGTCTTTCGATAGCCGGGATAGGGATTGACTTATTTGCCTTGTAATCATAACTTACACATACCGTTTTTCCAGTAGTGCATATTTCATGACCGCCAGGGGTTATTTTAACCAAAATATGCATTATGTCAAAACTGCTGTTGCCAATACGGGTGGTGCGGATATAGCATTCAACTTCATCGTGAAGCAAAATAGGTTTTAAATAATTGACCTCCGAACGGCCGACAATTACCCCTTTTTCGCTCATATCCCACTGCACTATATCCCGCCAGTATTTGATGCGCGCCTCTTCAAAATAAGTTAAATAAACAGCGTTGTTTACATGTCCCACAGCGTCGATATCCGAAAAGCGGATGGCGATAGGGGTTTTATATTTGTAATCTGATAGTTTTTCAGCCATTATAAGCCATTTTGTCGTTGTAAAAAAATATTAACGGACATTATGTCGGTAATATTGCCCGTTTTTTGTGTTGGTATAACACTTGACGAATAAGTTGCGAAGATAAATAAAAGTAAAACCTTAGGAGGATATAAAAATGACTTTAGTAAAATTTGCAAACGGACAAAAAAACCATGCAGTTAACCCATTCTTTAGCGATGTATTTGACTCAATCTTAAACGATACGTTTTTGAGCGACAAATTAGCCAGCCGCGTGCCTGCAGTTAATATCTCGGAAACGGAAACCCAGTTTTATATTGAACTGGCGGCACCAGGCTTAAAGAAAGAAGATTTTAAGATCAGCCTTGATAAAAACGTTTTGAGCGTTTCGGCTGATAAGAAAACTGAAAACGTTGAAGAGGGCAAGAAATTCAGCAAACGCGAGTATAGCTACAACTCATTCACCCGCTCATTCACGTTGCCCGAAGCTGCCGATCAAAACAAAATTGAAGCTGAATATACCGATGGCATATTAAAGCTTTACGTAGCCAAAAAAGAAGAAGCTAAAATTCAGACCAGAGAAATTGCTGTAAAGTAATTTGAGTTTGAAAGACAAGAAGTCGGAAAGTCCGAAATGACGATTGCGGTTGGCAACTATTTAAATCCGAAATTGAAAATCCGACATCCGAAATTTAAAGAAGTGTTTTCATAATAAGTTGGTTTAGTTGGAAGGCCGCTCTGGAAAGGGCGGTCTTTTTTGTTTACGATTTTAGATTTTTTAATGCCCGATAAATCGTAACTCCCTCTAGTCCCTCATATTGATATATTGTAGCGGCTGTCCGAAATCATCCTTACGGCATAAAGCGATCACGGCTTGGAGGTCGTCAATCTTTTTACCTTGTACACGCACCTGGTCGTCCATTATTGAAGCTTGCACTTTCAGGCCGCTGTCCTTGATTGCTTTTACGATCTTTTTAGCAGCTTCTTTATCAATGCCTTCTTTTATTTTTATTTCCTTGCGGATCATGTTGCCTGATGCATATTGTTCTTTACCAAAATCAAGCGCGTTAGGGTCAAGGTGTTGTTTAACCATTCTGCCGATAATGGAATCCTGGATGGCTTTCAGGCGCATATCATTTTCAGTAACCACTGTTAATGTATTTGTTTTTTTATCCAGGTCGATAGTGCTTTTACTGTCGTGGAAATCGTAACGGTTCAATATTTCCTTTTTTGCGGTGTTAACAGCATTGTCAAGCGTTTGGCCGTCAATTTTGCTTACTATATCAAAAGTTGGCATGGTTTGTTTATTTGGTGGGTGCAAATTTAGTGATAGTTCATGGTTCATGGTTCATAGTTCATGATAAAAAGTTCATAGTTGATAGTTCATGGTTCATGGCT
>NZ_CAIWNH010000010.1 GCF_903913935.1 uncultured Mucilaginibacter sp. | reverse complement strand
GTGTTAATGTTTGGTTCCAATTCTTACTGAGGATTGACAAGCCACCCTACGATGAAAGAAGCCTCAAAAAAAGCGATCGATAAATATGGAACGGGTTGTGCGGGTTCAAGGTTTTTAAACGGAACGCTTGATATTCATATTGAATTAGAGACCCGACTTGCAAAATATGTAGGTAAGGATGCTACTGTTTTATTTAGTACAGGTTTCCAGGTAAATCTTGGTGTATTATCAAGCATTACCGGCCGTAATGATTACCTTATTTTAGATGAATATGATCATGCTTCGTTAATTGACGGAAGCCGTTTATCATTTTCTAAAGTTATTAAATACGCCCACAATGACATGGAAGATCTGAAGCGAAAGCTAAGTATCCTCCCTGAAGAGTCGGTAAAACTAATAGCTGTCGACGGCATCTTCAGTATGGAAGGCGATATTGTTAAACTTCCGGAAATTGTTAAGGTAGCAGATGAATATGGCGCTAACATTATGGTTGACGATGCCCACAGTCTTGGTGTAATTGGCCATAATGGTGCAGGAACAGCATCGCACTTCAACTTAACAAAAGAAGTTGACCTCATTGGGGGTACTTTCAGTAAATCACTGGCATCACTTGGTGGATTTATTGCGGCTGATTATGAAACAATTGATTACCTGAAACATCGTGCCAGGTCTTTAATGTTCAGTGCCAGTATGCCCCCTGCTTCTGTAGCAAGTGTAATCGCTGCCCTTGACATTATTGAATCAGAGCCGGAGCACATCCAAAAACTTTGGGATAATACAAATTATGCAATGAAATTGCTTACCGAAGAAGGATTTGACCTCGGCCCTACTGAAAGCCCGATCCTGCCGATCTATGTTCGCGACAATTACAAAACATTCCTGGTTACCAAGCAATTGCAGGATGATGGCATTTTTGTTAACCCGGTGGTTTCTCCTGCGGTACCATCCGATTCATCATTGCTAAGGTACTCACTAATGGCGACCCATACCTTCGAACAGATAGATGAGTCCATCGAAAAAATTGCAAAAGCATTTAAAGATGTTGGCGTTACTTCGGTTAAAGAAAAAATATAATAATACTTGTGCTATGGGGCACATGTATTTATCAGATACTCATTTTAAAACACAACACGCAGCGAATTCAGCTGCGTGTTGTGTTTTGTTACTATTTATTTAAGATCGAAAGACACCAAAATGAAAAAGATCGTTCCGGTGAGTTCAAAAAAAGAACTGGCCACATTTATTGATTTCCCTCATGATCTTTACAAAAATGATCCGAACTACGTTCCTGAATTATTTATAGCTCAACGGGATCTGTTAACTACCCACCCATTCCATAAGCACAACCAATTGCAGGCTTTCCTTGCGTTTGATGATGACAAATTAATTGGCCGTATTGCTGCCATACTGAATAATACCAGCAATGAATTCAACCATGTTAACGACGGTTTCTGGGGGTTTTTCGATTGTATTGACGACCAGGAAACAGCGGATCTTTTGTTTAATACAGCAGCAAACTGGTTAAAAGGTAAAGGCGTAACCCAGAAGTTTATCGGCCCGGTAAACTTTTCTACCAACGAAGCCTGCGGCCTGTTAATCAAAGGCTTTGATAGCCCGCCAATGCTGATGATGACGTATAATGCGCCGTATTACGAAACGCTGGTGGAAAAAGCAGGTTTTGCGAAACAGATTGATTTGATAGCCTGGCATTGGGATGGACAGAATTATGACGACCGTTCGGTGAAATTGCTGGATGCATTAAAAGAAAGGCTTAAACGCAATCATATTACTATCCGTAATGTCAATTTAAAAAACTTTAAAGAAGAAACTGTTAAGCTCCGCGAGGTTTACAACTCGGCATGGGATAAAAACAGCGGTTTTGTACCCTTATCTGACGAGGAATTTAATTACCTGGCTAAAGACCTTAAATTAATTTTAGACCCTGACTTTGCTTTAGTAGCCGAACAAGATGGAAAAATTGTTGGTTTCGGATTGGCGCTTCCCAATTATAACGAAATTTTCAAGACCATCAAAAAAGGGCGTTTATTGCCGACAGGTCTTTTTAAACTTCTGCTTAATAAAAGTAAAATACAAAGTATCCGCATTTATGCGCTTGGTATTGTTGATGGCTACCGCAAAATGGGTATTGAGGCTTGTTTATATGGCACCATTATTAAAGAGTACAAGCGAAAAGGTTTTACACATGCCGAAGCCGGCTGGACGCTTGAAAACAACACCATGATAAACGAAGCTATAAAAGCAATTAAAGGCGACCCCTACAAAACATACAGGTTATACGAGAAAGCGATATGAAAGAACGCGTGCTAATAACCGGGGCAAGCGGGTTTATTGGTTATCATATCATACAGGAAGCACTAAAAAATAATCTCGAGGTTTACGCTGCGATCAGAAAAAGCAGCAATATCGCCCATCTGAAGGATCTTGATATAAAATACACCTACCCTGATTTTGGCGATGTTTCGTCGCTACAAAAAGAATTTGCCGACAAGAAATACGACTATATTATCCACGCCGCCGGGGCAACTAAAGCACGGTCGCAGGAAGAATACAATACCATTAATGCCGGGTATACACAAAACCTTGCCACCGCAGTACTTGAAAGCGGCATCCAGTTAAAAAAATTTGTTTTACTGGGCAGCCTTGCAGCGGTGGGCCCACTGGACAATTTGATTGAAGTATTAACGGAAAATTCGGTACCCAAGCCTGTTACGGCTTACGGTAAAAGCAAACTACTGGGCGAAGAGCAATTAAAGGCATTTGCAACCCTAAACTTCACCATACTAAAACCTACTGGTGTATATGGCCCGAGAGATAAGGATATCTTTATCTTTTTTAAACAGATAGCCAGGGGAATTGAACCTTATATTGGTAATACCGAACAAAAATTCAGTTTTCTTTACGTCACCGATCTGGCAAGAGCCACTATAAAAGCCCTATTTAATGGCAATAGGGGCACTTTTATTTTGTCGGACGGAAATTCGTACGATCGATACCAGTTAGCTGCTTTTATAAAGGATTCTATGGGTGTAAAAGCAATAAAGTTTCATTTGCCTGTTAAATTCGTAAAAATCATAGCGTATCTATCCGAAAAATACTGTGCTTTGAACAAAAAAGCATCAACGTTGAACATTGAGAAATTAAACGAGTTGATGGCTGTAAGCTGGCATTGCGATATCGGAAATGCCCGGACAGGTTTAGGCTTTGAACCAGAATATGATTTAAAAGCGGGAGTTGCGGAGTCAGTAAAATGGTACAAAACAAATAAGTGGCTTTAGCTATTTATCATTTACAATAACAAATTACTATGAAAACAAATATCAGACCTGCTGAGGGTAAACTTGGGATCCTGATCCCTGGTTTGGGTGCAGTAGCAACTACATTAATTGCCGGTGTTGAAGCCGTAAAAAAAGGAATATCACAGCCAATTGGCTCGTTAACTCAAATGGGGAACATCCGTTTAGGCAAAAGAACCGAAAACCGTTTCCCGAAAGTAAAAGATTTTGTGCCGCTGGCAAACCTGAACGATATTGTTTTTGGCGGATGGGATGTTTATTCGGACAATGTTTATGAAGCTGCCATGAAGGCTAAAGTACTTGAACCAGGCCTATTAAACCAGGTTAAAGCCGAACTGGAAATTGTGGTACCCATGAAAGCGGCGTTTGATAAAAATTACGCGAAAAATCTGGTAGCCACCAATGTAAAGACCGGTACCCGTTACGAGCTGGCACAGCAGGTAATGGAAGATATTTTAACCTTTAAGGAAAATAACGGTTGCGACAGAATCGTGCTTGTTTGGTGCGGATCAACTGAAATATATTATGAAGCATCCGATATTCACCAGAGCCTTGAAAAATTTGAGCAGGCATTAATCCTCGATGATAAACGTATCTCGCCAAGTATGATCTATGCTTACTCTGCGTTAAAATTGGGCATTCCTTTTGCAAATGGTGCGCCAAATTTAACAGTGGACATTCCTGCGATGATTGAGTTGGCTAAATTGACGGATACCCCAATTGCAGGGAAGGACTTTAAAACCGGTCAAACATTAATGAAAACCATATTAGCGCCCGGCCTGGCCGCCCGCTCTTTGGGTGTAAGAGGTTGGTTCTCGACCAATATATTGGGCAACCGCGATGGTTTGGTGCTGGATGACCCGGATAATTTTAAAACAAAGGAGGTTTCAAAACTGGGCGTACTTGAGGACATATTAAGGCCTGACGCCAACCCGGAATTATATGGGGACCTGTATCACAAGATCAGGATCGACTATTATCCGCCACATGGCGATAATAAAGAGAGCTGGGACAATATTGATATTTTTGGCTGGCTTGGCTATAAAATGCAGATAAAAATAAATTTCCTTTGCCGTGATTCCATCCTGGCAGCACCAATCGCTTTGGACCTTGCCTTGTTCAGCGACCTTGCAAAACGGGCCGGTATGAGCGGGATACAGGAATGGCTCTCATTTTATTTAAAGTCGCCGCAAACAGCGGAAGGACTGCCCCCTGAAAATGATATCTTCAAACAGCTGATAAAACTACAGAACACTCTTCGCCATTTGATGGGCGAAGACCTGATCACTCACCTGGGATTAGACTATTACCAGGAATTAGTAGATGTATTATAAATCCGTTGATTGAATAGGATTGGGGTGATTAAGTTGATTAAGTTTTTGGCAGCAAGCATTTGGCCAGATAAACGAGTATCAATCAGCTTAATTAACCTAGTCTTTTGTAATTAAACGGCACCTTGTTTTCTTAAAATCAAAACACTCAACGCAGCAAATTATTTTTAATGAACTTTAGTGTGATTGATAAAGCAGCCTGCACAGTTAATGGCTTACGCTTTTTGCCGGTAAACGTAAAATACTTGTTATGTGCCTTTATTTTATTCTGGTTTTTTGACATGGTAAAACCGTTTTATATCCGTACAAAGGAAGAATTAACCCTTGGGAAGAGAAAATGAAGGATGATGTTTTGGTCAGCATCTATACTAATATACTTCTGGCGGCCGTTGTATATTTTAATTTGTTTTAGGGTAGTAAATGCAGCTATAATTCGTTGCTATAGGTACAAGATTGTTATTTGACTTTTTGACCACAATAGTCCATAAGGCGTTTTATACCTTTGGACCTTTCATAAATAATAGATCCTGATGAAATTTCGTCATTTGGAACTAGCGCTTTAGGGTGACATAATAT
>NZ_CAIWNH010000009.1 GCF_903913935.1 uncultured Mucilaginibacter sp. | reverse complement strand
GTTTCAAATGGTTTTTCAACCGGGATGTTGTTTGGGGCTTCCTTTGGCATTGCTGGTTCATTTGGATCAGCCACAGGTTTAACTTCGGGGGCTTTGATAGGTTCCGGAAATTCAGCCGGCTCTTCCGTTTCTTTTTTCTTTGCCATCTGTAGTAGATTATTCTCAAAATAACCACAATAATTCCGCCCGGGGTATGATGAGCGTCAGCCCAATAGCTGATACAAGTCATATTATCAGCGTGCCGCTAAAGAGATGTTATTTTATGATCAAGTTCAATTTTTTTAGTGATCGTGATCATGGTTTGGTCCAAAAATAAATCCCGAAATTTACGTGGCTCCTCTTATAGCCAAAATTGTAATTTGATAATTTATTAACAATTAAACCGATGAAAACCATTGTAGTTATCAACGATGCTTCTCAGGAAGCCGCGAATGCTGCTAAGCTGGCCTTGAACATCGCCCAAAAGGTAAATGCCAACCTTTTAATTGCTAATATATTTAAAGAACATGCGCCGGTAAAGGCAATGGAATATGTTTTGGTTGCAGTTAATGATGACGAGGGCGTTAAGTTTAAGTCTAAACCCAAATCCAGGCCTTGTTTGCTAAGCAAACTGATATTTTTAAACAGCCAAAATAAAAATGATTTTAAACCGCAAATAAGTGATTTTAATGCCGCTGGCTTTTCTGAAAACGATATGGCTGCGTTTGTTATTAAAAACAATATTTGGATGATGGTTAAGGGCATGCATGAAAATGTGGAGCTGATGGGAGAGACCAGGAAAATTAATATTCATTTCGTTTTAAACCGGGTAATGTGCCCGCTTTTGCTTGTTCCCGCCAAATACCAGGTAAAGGACCTGGAGCGAATTGTTTACATGGCCGATTTGAGGTATTGTCAGCTCCCTGTTGTGAAATGTTTGGCCAGTATCGCCAGGCCATACCATGCTAAATTGCAAATAGCGCACATTTCTGCCCAGGGACTGCCCGATATGGAAAAAAATTATGCAATGCGTTTTTTTAGTGAGGCCATCGGTAACGTAGTGAATTACGATCAGTTGTTTTTTAATAATATTAAAGAAAGAGATATTCAAAAAGTGGTTGATGTGATGATCAACGGGCTAAATACGGATCTTTTGGTATTGATCAACCACCATTTTCATTTTGAACAAGTTTTAGGGAGGCATATAACAAACCAGTTGCCGGTTTATGTTACGGTGCCTTTGCTTATATTTCCAGGTTAAGAATAAGTTTTTACGGTAGATTTTTCCCGTGGATAGTTATAATATGACCCAGGTCACTTATCCGGATGATGTTCGTCATTTGGGCGTGAATGTTATGTGCTCATTTTTGTGTTTGTCAATTATTAAACTGGTTGATTATTCCCTTTAATTTTCTAATGAACAAGTCTGAGATCATATTCCTTGATGGCCCGCATTCCCGTTACAAGGAATTGAAGTTCACTTTTCAGATGATCATTGAGTTTATCAGAGGTTTCAGGGGACTGCATTTCATGGGCCCGTGTATAACCATTTTTGGCTCTGCCCGCTTTAAAGAAGATCATCCGTATTATCAGCTAACCCGCGAAGCGGCGGCATCATTTGCAAAACTGGGCTTTACCATTTTAACGGGCGGTGGCCCGGGCTTAATGGAAGCCGCCAATAGGGGCGCCAAAGAGGTTGGCGGCCGTTCCGTTGGATGCAACATAGTGCTGCCAGTTGAACAGAAACCTAACCAATACCTGGATAAGTGGGTATTTGTAAAGCATTTTTTCGTGCGTAAAGTGCTGCTGGTTAAATATTCATTTGCTTTTGTGGTAATGCCGGGCGGGTACGGTACGATGGACGAATATTTTGAAGCCTTAATCTTAATTCAAACCCATAAAATCGAGAATTTCCCCATAATTATTTTTGGTAAAGAATATCATAAGGAGTTGATCGGACATATTGAAACCATGAAAACGAATGGCACCATTGGCGAAGCGGATGCCCGCCTTTTCCTGGTTACCGATAGCATTGAGGAAGCCACAATGCATATCATTGAAAAAAGTATAAAACAATATGGTTTGAAGCCTGAGAATAAAGTAAGACCTTTTAAATGGCTTTTTGAGCATGAATAAAATCAATCTGTGTGCAAACTCAGGCTAATTTATAATATCGATGGAGAATAATGATCTTTTAAAAGCGGTTATTGAAAATGTTGTTGACGGAATTATTATTATAGATGATCATGGCACCATTTTGACAGCCAACCCTTCTGCCTGTATTTTGTTTGGTTATGATCAGGACGAGTTAAACGGCAAAAATATCGGTATTTTAATGACCGAACATGACAGGTCCCAACACCAGTCGCATATTGACGGGTATAAACGTACCGGGCAAGCCCGGATCATTGGCAAGGGCAGAGAAGTTAAAGCCTTAAAAAAAGGCGGTGCGGTTTTTCCGGCAAGACTGGCGGTGAGCGAAGTAAAATACCTCGACAAAATTTTGTTTGCAGGTGTTGTGCATGACCTTAGCCTGGAAAAAAAAGCAGAAGAAGAACAACAGGTTTACACTTCAAAACTGGAAGCTATAGTCGAGGAGAGAACAGGCTTCCTGAAGAATATTGTGAATACACTTGAACAGGCAAAAGACGAGGTTTATAATTCGTTGTTAAAAGAAAAGGAAGTGAACCAGCTGAAAACACAGTTTGTTTCGGTGGCCTCGCACGAATTTCGCACCCCGCTCAGCAGTATCCAGCTTTCGGCCTCGCTTATCGAGCAATATTATGATAAACTGAACCGCGATAAGGTTTTATACCACCTCAGTAAGATCAAATCTTCTGTTAATTATATCACCG
>NZ_CAIWNH010000008.1 GCF_903913935.1 uncultured Mucilaginibacter sp. | reverse complement strand
AGGCAATGTTTATGTTGCAGACCAGGGCAATAACCTTATCCGGAAGATCACGCCAAATGGTAATGTATCTACATTAGCAGGCATCGCAGGGGTAACAGGGGCCGTTGACGGTAACAACGCAACCTTTAACGCGCCAGCTTCGGTAACTTTCGATAACTCGCAAAATTTGTTTGTGGCCGATGCGGGTAATAACCTCATCAGGATGATTACGCCGGCGGGCCTCGTAAGTACTTTTGCCGGAAGCGGCATCCCCGGGGCAAATGATGGCCAGGGGGCCGCAGCCAGTTTTAACCATCCGATTGGAATCAGCGCCGATTTTTATGGAACTTTATACGTAGCAGATGAAAAGAATAACGTTGTGAGGCAGATCTCACCCCAGGGATTGGTTTCAACGCTGGCCGGTAACGGAAACAGTGGTGCGACCGATGGAATTGCGCAAAACGCCACTTTCAGCTACCCGGGCTCAATAGTTGCGGATAATATGGGTAGTGTTTATGTGGGTGATGTAAGTACCTTCATTGTCAGGAA
The DNA here is from genome assembly GCF_903913935.1 of uncultured Mucilaginibacter sp. GTDB lineage: Bacteria > Bacteroidota > Bacteroidia > Sphingobacteriales > Sphingobacteriaceae > Mucilaginibacter. The sequence continues at coordinate 6,634 of NZ_CAIWNH010000008.1, read as the reverse complement.
AATAGCGGTAACCGGGTATAAAATTGATAAGGCATTACCGGCCGGTTTATCTTTTGATGCAACCACAGGCATCATCAGCGGCACCCCCATGATACAGTCTCCATCAACCGACTATACTATTACTGCTTTCAACGCCGCGGGAAATAGCAGCACGGTTGTAAATATTACGGTAAATGGAAACAATGGAGCGCTGCCCGCGCCGCCGAACATTACTTACCAAACACCTCAAACCTATTATGTAAATAACGCGATATTACCCTTGTCTCCATCTAATTCAGGAGGAGCAGTGCCTGCCAATGTTTATGGTCAGGTTACAACGGTTGCCGGAAGTTCTGCATTGGGTAATAATAATGCTGTGGGTACAAATGCAACCTTTGGAGGCCCTGCAGGCCTGGTATTTGATCTGGCCGGAAATTTATTTATTTCCGAAATAATCAATAATGATATCAGGAAAATGGACCCATCCGGGTTGGTTTCCACGTTTGCCGGAACCGGCACGCCGGGGGAACTAAATGGTCCCGGCAATACAGCAACATTTCATGACCCGTTCCAGCTGGCGATTGATGGCGGTCAAAATTTGTATGTAAGCGATTTTACGAATAACATAATCAGGCAGGTTACCCCAACAGCAGTCGTAAGTACTTTTGCGGGTACAGGCAGCCAGGGAACAAATAACGGGCCTAAAGCATCTGCAACTTTTAATAACCCGGAAGGCCTCGTTTTCGACCCTTCGGGGAATATGTATATTAGCGACAGAGGTAACAGCACTATTCGAAAAATAGATGCCAGCGGGCAAGTAAGCACTTTTGCGGTGTTAAATGGCGGCGCTCCCCCGGTAACTTTTGATGCCGGGCTGGCTTTTATGGCGGCAGATGCAAACGGCAATCTTTATTTTGGTAATACCGATCAGGTTGAGTTGAATACACCACCCTCGTTTCCAAGAGTTATCGCGGGCAGTGGCAGCCCCGGCTTTGCTGACGGTAGAGGAACATCCGCATTGTTTTTTGGCCCGAACGGAATAGCTGCTGACCCAATTGGCAATATTTATATCAGTGATAGCTATAATAACAGGATCAGGAAAGTAGATGCTACCGGGCTGGTAAAAACACTTGCGGGAGAGGGCGGCTATGGTGGCAATAATGACGGCGTTGGGTCTTCAGCTACTTTTTTTCACCCTTTGGGTTTAGCGGTTGATCCAACACAAAATTTTTTATATGTAGCTGATAAGGGCAATAACCTGATAAGGGAAGTTACCATTACCGGCTATGGCATCGATAAGTCGCTGCCAACAGGCTTGGTCTTCGATGCCACAACAGGTTTAATCAGCGGCACACCTACTTTCATCTCGCCGCCTGAAAACTATACCATTACTGCATATAATACCGGCGGGAGCAGCAGTTTTGTTATTAATATACAGATACTGGAAATCTCGGTTTTATTCAACCCGATACCGGCTAAAACTGTTTGCGATGCCGATTTCGACCCGGGCGCTAGCGGCGGCGGCCCTATTATTTATACCAGCAGCAATCCTGCAGTCGCAACCATTGTTGCGGGTAAAGTACATATTAACGGTGCCGGGGTCGCAGATATAGTCGCTAGTGATGGTACCTCCCAGGCAACACGAACCTTAACCGTTACCGCAGCAATTACCCCTGCCATTACCGTTTCACCGTCTACTGCTGACGATTGCCAGGGAAACGCTGTAACTTTTACAACAACCATAACTAATGGCGGCACTAATCCTCAATACCAATGGCAGGTTAATGGAAAAAACGTCGGCACCGGCACACCACAATTTACCAGCAACAGTTTAACTAATGGTGATATCATCGTTTGTAAATTAACAAGCGATGCTATATGTGTAACCAGTGCAACCGTTGTTTCAAACCCGGTTAGTTTTGCTATTGACCCGCCAATATCCACGTCCGTAAAGATCTCTTCATCGGCAAATGGCCCCGTTTGTGCCGGCACAGCTATCACTTTTAATGCCGCTGCATTTAGCCCGGATGTACACCCATCATACCAATGGCAGGTTAACGGGGTTAATGTGGGGATTGATCAGCCACAATTTACAACAACCAGCCTGGCAGATGGTAGTGTTGTTACCTGTATTTTATCGAGTGCAGGTAAATGTATTATAAACCCTTCTGTTACATCAAACGCCATAACTATTACCCTTAGCCCGCCGGGTCAGTGCGTCGTTACTATTCCGAACGCCTTTACACCTAATGGCGATGGGATAAATGATGTGTGGAATGTTAGCGCATTGCAGTCATATCCTGGTTGTACAATCTCCATTTACAACAGGTATGGTGCGTTAGTTTATAACTCCGTTAACTACCCCAACGCCTGGGATGGCACCGTTAATGGCAAAAAGCTTTCTGCCGGAACTTACTATTATGTTATCGACCTGAAAAATGGAAAAAGACCGCTGGCCGGTTCCGTAACAATTCTGAGATAAATGTCATGTTTTCAGCTGTTTCGATAAAATGGCTGGTTTTTAGCAACTTCTTGCTTGAAAGTATCGTAAAAAGGCACTATGAAGGGTTATGTAAATATTCCGGGATCGATTTATTGCAAGCTGTGTAAAGAGTGCGGTGCACGGCCTGTCATCTCCCTGGTTGCCGATATAGGTTATATTGTTAAATGTTCAAAAGACGAACGGCACTACCAAACCATGCCGGGCCTGATTGATATTGAGGATTGGAACAGGCACAATACTATTCCGGCTGCAATAGCCGATTTTAACCTTAACCCGATAATTGCCTGGTAATAAAAAAACAAAATTTTTTGAATTGGACTAACATAGTTATTGTCAATTAATCTATTCGCCACCGATAGTTAATTTGGGGCGAATTTTTTTAGTAAAGCGTTAATGCAAACGAATGAAATTTGTTAAAAAAGAACTTAATGAAACTGGTAGGAAAAATTAGTCATTTTGTTGGATTTGACAATCCGGAATTATCATTGGAAAATAAGCTTTTCAATGCGATCTGTCTTTTATTAGGCATTAGCATTTTAACAGGTCTTATTAGTAACCTTTTATTAGGATTTCCATTGTTATTGATTTTGGTTGAACTGTTTATAGGTAGTTTCTGCACAATTGCTTTTTATAGGAGCAGGCTTGTGTGTTATAAAGAAAATATGTCCATCGGTTTTATTACCCTTGGAATTCTTTCGTTTATACCAGGTTGGTTTTTTAACGGCGGTATTGAAGGGTCTTCCGTCCTTTCCGGGGTGTTTTTGGTAGTACTGATCATTATTTTGCTAAAGCGAAAATACCACCTTTTTTTCATCGGCTTTTTGATGGTTGTTTTTTTTGGTTGTTATTATATTGAGAAGCATTTTCCTGGCTTAACAATCCCCATTAAAAGTAAAGCCCAAAAAGAAGCTGACATCATATCTTCTGCATTATCCAATATTTTATATGCTGGTTTGTTAATCAGTTTTTTGAAAAGAAGCCATGAAAAAGATAAGTTAAGGCTGATTAAACAAAGCGAGGAATTGCAATCCTCGCAAATAGAGCTATCTGCCGCAAAAGACCAGGCCGAAGGGGCAACTATAGCCAAATCGAACTTTTTAGCTAATATGAGCCACGAAATCCGCACCCCCTTAAACGGAATTATTGGTGCCGCCCAGCTATTGTCGCTTTCGGATTTGTCAATAGAGCAACATGAATTGCTGCAAACACTTCAGTCCAGCAGTAATCTTCTGATCAACATCATTAGCGATATCCTTGATCTGTCAAAGATCGAAGCGGATAAGCTTACTTTACATCCCAAACCTGCAAACATCAGGACATGTATAAAAACTGTGTTTGAAATAAGCCAGCCGGGGGTAACAGCGCCCGGGAAAAAAATCGACCTGCACTATATGATAGACGAAAATGTTGCAGAATGTTTAAAAATGGATGAAAGCAGGATTCAGCAGATATTGGTTAATTTGATCGGAAATGCCATCAAATTTACGGACGACGGATCGCGGTTACCCTGACGGTTTCAGCAATTCGCCAGCCTGATAATATGCAACAGGTGACCTTTAGCGTTAAAGATACCGGTATAGGGATAAGTGAAGAGGCGTTGGCGCAATTATTTAAACCATTTTCGCAGGTAAATAATACGGCATTACGTAAATATGGAGGTACCGGCCTTGGGCTTTCTATCTGCAAAAAGCTCGTTGAAATGATGAACGGCAGGATTTGGGCTGAAAGTAAAGAAACAGAAGGTTCGGTATTTAGCTTTAGTCTGCCATTACCGGTGGCTTCTGTAAACAAGGTTGTTGATGAAAAATCCGGCAACAGCGAGGGATACCGGTACCGCCCCCTTGAAATACTGCTGGCTGAAGACAATAAAATGAACCAGTTAATTGCCAGGAAAACTTTCAATAAGATTGGCTATAATATTGATATTGCTGATAATGGTAAGATTGCAATTGAAATGCAGGAGCAAAAAAAATACGATCTCATTTTTATGGATATACAAATGCCCGAAATGGATGGCCTGGAAGCTGCTGCCCTCATTATTAAAAAATATGGTAGCAGTGCACCACCGATTATCGCAATGACGGCCAATGTTTTAAGTGAAGATGAGGTTAAATGTAAACAGGCTGGTATGAGAGATTTCATAAGTAAACCATTTACCATCGAACGCCTTGAAAATGTTATTCATAAATGGGGTCCTCAAAATGAAGCGCCGGAAAAGAATAACTATATTTTTGCCGATAATTGAATAATACCACAAAACCCGTTAATAATACCACTGCAATGGTAATAAAGTGCCTATCATTGCACTATGCAAAGCACACCGGTATTTGATATATGTACCTTGTCCGATTTTAGGGAGAATGATATACTCATCAGCCGTTTTGCACCTTATCTGGCTCAGCATAAAAACCTTAGCGCTGCACACAGGCACTCTTTTTATCACCTTGTGCTTTTTACAATTGGAGCCGGTGGCCATTCGATCGATTTCGAAAAGTTTTGTGTAAAACCATACCAGATATATTTTATGGTGCCCGGGCAGGTTCATTCATGGGACTTTGAAGGTTTTACCGATGGTTATATTATTAATTTTTCAACCGCTTTCTTCCAGTCATTTTTATTAAACCCGTCATATCCTGAAATTTTTTCATTTTTCGGAGGGGATGTTAAAGCTGCGGTAATTGACTTGCCGGATCCCGTTCACCAAAAGGTAGTTGAGTTATTTGAAAAAATACTAATTGAAGCTGTACACAAGCACGATTCTGCACCAGACATGATCAGACTATTGATACTACAGTTATTTATAACGATTGACCGTATAACAAAAAAGGGTGTTGACAGGGGGGCTGCGTCATACAATCAAACCCTGCTCCGCAATTTTCAAAAATTGATTGGTGAACACTATACCAGGATAAAACTCCCAAAAGATTATGCAAAATTACTTTACATAACCCCCAATCATTTAAATGCAGTATGTAAAGATTTGCTGGGTATATCAGCTGGCGAAGTTATCAGGAACAGGATGGTGCTGGAAGCTAAACGATTACTCATAAACCTACAGTTAAATATTAACGAAATTGCCTTTATGCTAAACTTTAGTGATAACTCTTATTTCACGAAGTTTTTTAAAAAATTTGAAGGTAAAACGCCCGAAGAGTTCAGGAAAGGAATATTAAATCACCATAGTCATGAATAAACAGGTTATCCCGTTGTCGGCCATGCCAGCCATTATACACGCCCGTTGTCCCCGGTGCCGGCGGGGAGAAATGTTTACCGCACCAATGTATGGTTTAAAATCGCAGGGGATGAATAAAACTTGTCCGCATTGCGGCTTAACCTTTGAACGGGAGCCCGGCTATTTTTATGTTTCGATGTTAATAAGCTATGCCATGTTTGTTGCTGAGATGATAGCTCTTGCTATAGCGATAAGCGTTTTAACAGGGGGCAGTAAGAATCCATGGCTTTATATTGGCATTATATTAACCATCGGGGTTGTGCTTTCTCCATTTAACTTTAGGTATTCGAGAGTTATATTGTTGTATTGGCTAACGCCAGGCTTGCACTATCATCCGGAGATGAGCGACGACAAATACACATCAGTCAAATAAGAAACAAAATATTTTTGTTGAAATCTGTTTGTATTGTAACAATTATGCAAGCTTTTGTCGCTTTCATAGTAATTTCATTTATCCCCTATAAATTGCCGGCATAAACTTTTGAGATGAACCAACTGCCTTTTAACAATTGCTTTTCTTACGATAATATCCTATATATCGGCGACGATGCCGGAGCCTGTTTAAAAATAATAGAGGAATTTACCGGCCGTATCCTGCAAATTGAAGAAAATTATAGCTGGCTTATCAATAATACCATGGAAACGCGGGCCATAAACCACTGGCTGCAGCACCAGATCCAGTATCATTTTGAAGGCGGTGTCGCCGTTTTTAGGTTCAAAAACGAAGAACTATTACCTGCAATTTTACGCAATGAATGTATTTCGGCCTGCAAGAGCCTTGTTTTTGAACAATTGATTTTTGCTTCCTGATTCGTTTTTATTCTTTTAAACTATTCCTGATATTATATTAATTTTTGTTAATAAGTATATTAAAACCTGCTTTAGGCTTGTTTTTGGCTCATATTTCCCTTTTTTTAATT
>NZ_CAIWNH010000007.1 GCF_903913935.1 uncultured Mucilaginibacter sp. | reverse complement strand
CAAAGACATACAACACAAAATCAATAGTAGACCAAGAAAAAAACTGCTATACAACAATCCCAAACATGTTTTTTACACTAACTTAGACAATATTGTTGCATTGGTGAGTTGAATCTACCATGGTTCATAGTTCATGGTTTATTGCTGTTTTTTTACAAAAATAATATACTATTGTTCGGATAAGCAGATTTTGGCTATGAACCATTAACTATGAACCGACAACTTTCTCCACCCAACCTTTTCCCCATTCATCAATTTCCTGTTCGGTCCATAATTCAGGATAAAATATACGTTTCTGGAATCTTGGGGGCAAATACTTCTGCCAATTGGTGCCCCCGGTGGCTTTTATTTCTTCCGGTTCGCGGTTAAGATAGCGTACAGCAGATTTATAATGTGACAGGGGCCAGTTTACATTTACATTGATGTCCAGTTGCCTTAATTCATCTTCAAGGGGTGTTGTTGCCTGGTTACTATTTTTAAGCTGATGATAAAGCGCGTTAAAATTATGGTGGATGCTGGCATTGCCCAATTCAATAAACGTTTTGGCGTATTTCTTTTCAAACTGCTTAAGGGTTAATGTTTTTTTACCTGTGGATAGCTCGGTAGCGCCGAATTTCCAATAAATGTATTCAAACTGATCCTCTACAGTGGCATGTTTCAATTCTTCCCGTTTGTCTGGCGCTACCAGGTTGTTAAAATTTGTCGCAAAAATTTCGATCATGCGGTATTGCCCGCTCTGAAATCCGCTGGCGGGTAACAACGACATCCTGAATTTAAGGAACTGGTCTTTTTCCATTCCTTCCACCATGATCTCAAACGATTGGGTAAGGGCCTCAAAATACCGGTTGATGCGTTTTAAACGGGCCGAAAAAAAATCAGCATTTAACGGCTGCGCAGCGGTAATCTGTTTACATTCATGCAGGGCCAGCTTAAAATAGAGCTCAGTGATCTGGTGATAAATGATAAATATATCCTCATCCGGAAAAGGCGTTTTCGGGTTTTGCAGGCTCAAAAGGGTATCCAGGTGGATATAATCCCAATACGTCAAAAAATCAGCATAGAGCAGGCCATCGAGGTACGATACCATGTCCTGGCCCATGGCTTCATACTTTTCCTGTAAACGTGCCAGGCGTTCTTCAATTTCGGGAGAGAAATGCATGTTCAAATGTAATAAGATTTGGGGGATAGGAACAAGAGTCAAGAGCCAGGAATCAAGAGCCAGGAGTCAAGAATCAAGAGCCAGGGTGCAAAATTCAGGATGGAAAGTCAGAAAATGCCGGAGTATTTTTAATCAACCTGAAATGCTCTCTTTCTTTTCCTGTCCTGGCTCCTGGCTCTTTGTTCTTGAATCTTTCTTCCTCCACCCAACGTTTCTGCCAGTAAACCCGATGATGCTATAAAACGGAATAGAAAACATCTTTTAAAACTAAAAAAATGAAAAAATCACTCTATGGCTTAACAGCGCTTTTGCTGGTATTTTGTTTAATATCAGCATGTAACAAATTTGGCGATCTGCCAGGTTCTCAAAATGGTAAATTGCAGGCTTGGGCTTATAAGGTTGATATCAACCAGCCGGACACTTTGGTACTTACGGGCGCAAAATCAACTGACAGTGTTAAATGGAATGTAATACCTTCAGGCTTTGATTCGCTCATCACTCAAAACAACAAAGCGTTGGTGTTTTTTAAAAAAGCAGGCAAATACCAGGTGAGCGCAACTGCTAAGGGCGTAACCGCCAGCACTAACATTACAGTTAGCGATTCGGTTTATCATCCGGTTACAAGCTACAATTATGTGCAGCTTACCGGCGACCAAATTACGCTTGTCCCTCATTTTTATAACGCCCCGATGGCTGATTCAAGCTACCTTTCATTCGTAGCCCAAACCCAAAAATCGTATTGCAGCACCAGTCGGCTGGTGGTTGCTGATAGCCTGATCAATAATAAGTTTGGGATCAATTTTCTGTATGTAAAACAGCCTACCCAGTGTACTATCGGCCAAAGCCCAATTGGTACAGTAATAAATTTTACGCAAAACCAGCCCGGCCTTTTGGCAAATGGTACGTATCCTTTATCAGTTACCTTAAATGGCACTACTTACACAGGCAGTATAGTTGCCACTTCAACTACTATTACTTTTAACTGGAATTATACGGCGGGGGTACTGATAGCGCCGAAACAAATTAACAGGTAGGTTGAAAACGTTTTAAGGAGTTGTAAATGTTGTAAGTGTTGTAATGTTAAGTTTGTTATAGCAGTTAATAAGTTATTGTAAATAGTTACAACGCCTTACAACTTTTACAACTTTTTTCAATAATAATTAAAAATCTACCCAACGTTTCATTTGAACTATCCGAAGAGTATCTTTAAGCCGATGAGGGAATGAATTTTTCGAATGAACCTTACAAAAAAGCAAGCAAATAAGCTGGTATCAGGATGTATTGATAATAACCGCAAGGCCCAGGAGGAATTGTATAAGCTTTTTTATGCCGATATGCTAAGGGTTTGTCTCAATTATTTGCCCGATAGGGAAATGGCTAAAGAAGCTTTTAATACAGGCTTTCTGAAAGTATTTCAGTCGATTCAGAATTTTGATACTGAAAAAGGAGAATTAGGGGGATGGATCAGGAAGATCATGGTCTTTACGTCGATAGATAAATGCAGGAGCGAATTGAAATTTAATCATTTACTGATCTCGGAAATAGATGATGACGGGTTTTTTATTTCGCCCGATGTATTGGAAAAACTTTTTTTTGATGATATATTAAAAGATATCCGTACCCTGCCCCTTGCAACGCAAACGGTTTTCAATTTATCGGTACTGGATGGTTTTAGTCACAAAGAAATTGCAACGCAACTAAAAATAAGTGAGGGCACCTCACGCTGGCATTTATCCGAAGCAAAAAAACAGTTAAAGGGATTGCTTGAAACAACGGCAAAAAGCGCTGGGCTGCAAGCGGAAAGGAGTGGTAAAGCAAAATGAAAAACGCACTCAAATACCTTAAACTCTGGCAAAAGAAAAGGAGTGAAATGCAGGTCAGTGATGATCCGAAGGCTGATTGGCTCCAATTGCAGTCGCTTTTGGATGAACAAATGCCCGCGGAAAAAAGATCATCAGGTTTTAAAGGGTTTAAAATATTGCCGACAATGTTTATTGCTTTTTCGGCAGCAGCGATGGTGTATATGGTGAGTAATATTGTTTCACTTGAAAAAAATAAACATTCAGTTGAGCATAATCGCCATCATTCCGCGCGTATTACCTCAGGGTCGATCGTTGCAGATTCGTTGAATGCTATTGATTCATTGAATGTGAATGTTACAAAGCAGTTAAGGGATAGCGCCGTTTTAACTGGTCAAACGGCATCTGCTCAGGACAGTAGTTCTATTAAGCCGCATACAGATAACACCAAAGTCAACACAGCGGCATCGGCAAATAACAATAAAAATAGCATTGTTCAGGCATCGGGCAATCATATTGCAGGTACAGTAAAAGATCAAAATCAAAAACCGTCGGCACATACAACCTTCAGACAAGGCGCCGCGCTGGCCGGTACTTTATCTGCATCTGGCCGTCACCATACTGGCATCGGGCGCACCGCTGCGGGGGGCACTAATATCCCTGGCGTAAACAGCATTACCCGCTATCATTTTCCGTCCGCTGCTCCAACCTCAAATAATAGGATTGTTGACGATGCCATTAGCCATAATATAAAAGGGACTAATGATAATTCCGGCACGCAGGATGTGCCTTTAATGTTGGCAGTACAGCCGCAATTAAATTTTAGTTCGATAGGTAACATTCAGCAAATTCCCTTGCCAGCTTTAAGAAGTAGTTTAACAAGGAATACTTCGGGACAAGCGCAGACAGGTAAAACTAAGAAGGATAAAACTCCCAAAGTGAAAAACAACAACCTATCGCACATTGATTGGGGCATATTAACCGGTGTGAATTCATCCGGTAGTTTTACACCGAAAAACCAGAATGCCAACTTTTACGGCAGTTTTCCGGTCGACGTGTATTTTGGTTTGTTTGCTTCGTACAAGTTGAATGCTACCTGGGAAATAGCCCCACAGCTTAGGTTATTTAGCCCACAGAACATTATCACCACCTATTCGCACGCCAATCAAAGCAAAGTTGATTCAAACCAAAACCTCACCATAACGTCCTCCCGGAAAGTTTATGCTGTAAGCGTCCCCATTTATGCTGTTTACAATGCAACCAGTAATCTAAGTATTAAGGCAGGCCCGGTGATCAATTTCCCCGTAAAACAAATAAATGCCAATAGTTTATTGCAGCCGGCCGCAATTAAAGCAGACAGTGCTTACTACGCGAATATCAACGGCATATTAAATAAAACACAATACGATCAAAAACTGAATTTTGGGATTTCAGCCGGGGCAAGCTATAAGTACAAGCGCTTTATTTTTGAGGCGACATATCTGAAAAGTTTAAGCGGCTATGGCGTAACATCAGGTTTAGGCAGCTATAAGTCCTACAACGGCACTTTTCAATTTACGGTTGGATTTCAACTGAATAAAGTGAAACCCTGATAATCAAATTTGCCATTATTTTTGTTTTCCGAAACCCAATATCACCCAACTTGTTAGTATATTTATACCATAAATATTTACTGCCATGATGATCAAAAAAATCCTTATCGGAATTGACGATAGCAAACATGCAGCGTATGCTGCTGAGTTTGGCTTTGATTTAGCCCGAAAATTTAATGCACAGGTTGGCCTGGTAAATATCGTAAGTCCGGTCATAATTTCCCAGTTAACAGGTGCCGACCCTATTATCGGAATGCCGTTACAGGGCACCGGTATTGAAGAAGCTGAGCTTTTGGATATTCAAAAAAGCCAATCAGAAAATATTGTTGACCAAACTATTAAAAAATTTGCCGGTGATTTATCTGTTACCCATTTTACTGAATATGGTTCAACTGCCGATGGAATAATAAGCTGCAGCAAAGAGTTTAATGCCGACCTGGTGGTTATTGGCACTCATAACCGTACAGGCTTGGATCGCCTGTTTATGGGTAGCGTAGCCGAGCACGTGGTAAGGCACTCACCCGTCCCGGTATTGGTGGTGCCTTTGGGTTCATAGTTCATGGTTGATAGTTCATGGCAGCTGCAATAGATTTTCAAATATGAACCAATCAGGTTGCGTTCATCATTGACAGATTATAGAAGCTGCAATTCGCGTTCGGCCATGAACGATGAACTATCAACCATGAACCAATCAATAAAGCAGCCTGAATTTTATCGTATGCTCAATCGCCTTAAGCTCATTTAAAACTTCCGGATCATATCCCGTGTTTACATCGGTAATTACATAGCCGATCTGCGGGTTAGTCACCAAAAACTCGCCTACGATATTGATATTGTGACGGGCAAAAACATCATTTATTTTGGCCAGGATTCCCGGTACATTCTTATGGATGTGTATCAGGCGGTGTGCGTTATTGTTTCGTGGTGGCTGCAGATCCGGGAAATTGCAGCTGGTATGGGTTTTGCCCTCGTTCATAAAAGCAATTACCCTACGGGGGATAAAATCATCATTGCGCGGGTTGTTTTTAGGGTCATCAAAAATAATGATGCCATTATCGCAAGCAGCCTCCATTAATTTACGCCCGTTTATTTTGCCAAAAATGCCAATTACCTTTAGCCTGCCGGCATTTTGCAGTTGTTCGGGCGTCGGCTGGTTTTCTTCGTCGCAAAATAAAATACCGGCTTCCTGCAGGTATTTCTCCTCAATGCTATCCTTTTCGCGGATATTATAGCCTTCTTTCCGCATCAGCGAAAGCGCGTCTTCTTCTACATTACCCACCACCAGGCACTTGATCCGGTTTTTAGGGTACGATATTGCCCTGGGAAGTTTATTGATATACAAAAACTCGTCAAAACTGGGCGTAATGTGATCGGCCTTTTCTGCTACCGATTTTCGCTCGATATTCTCCGTAAACGCGAAGAATTTTTTGATCATCCCTGATTCCTTTAGTTGGAAATCCGAATAGCCATCGCCAATACCAAATATCTCTCCCTGTAAATTAAGTTCTTTCAATAGTTTAACCTTGCCGCCCTCCTGCGAAAGCGGGTTGCTGCGGTCGTACCCTATAATATTGCCTTCCTCATCAAACACAAAGGTATTGGCGTATATATTCTCTTTTTTAATAAAATACTCTGTTACTACAGGGGTAATAAATTCCTTAAATCCGCCAGATACGATCAGCACTTCATCTGCATGGTTTTTAAAAAACACCGTATTACGCGAAAATGATGTAGAAACTTTTTTCTTCAGATGGGAAACCAGTTGTTTTAAATGATCCCGGTTGGCCTCTAAAAGTTTAACCCGGTTCTCCAGGCTTTGGGTAAAAGATAATTTGCCCTCCATAGAGGCGTTGGTGAGGTCCTCTATCTTTTTATAAATATTTTCCCTGTCGGGATGGTTTTTTAAGGAGATCCGGGCCAGCTCGTCTAAAGCCTCTACCTGTGTAAATGTACTGTCGAAATCTATGATAAAGTATTGATCCATTTTGTTATGCAACTATGCGATTGCCTTGCGGATGCAAATGTGCGAATTTTGGATGATTTATAGATGTTTGAATGTAAGGTAAAAATGCCGAGCTATATTTTGTAATTCAGTATATTTTTTCTTTATTTTTGATATACAAAATTCAAACCAGTTTACAGTTAAATTATTAATTGTCAATTCATAAAGGAAAT
>NZ_CAIWNH010000006.1 GCF_903913935.1 uncultured Mucilaginibacter sp. | reverse complement strand
TTATCTGTCATTCAATTTTAATAATGACACTCCTGTATCCAATATATTATTTTAAAAGCTCGCTTACCGGTATGGATTAGCGATCGTTAGGCATGTATGAGCGTGCCCAATGAATAAAATCTCTTCTAACCAGGTTATTAAAATCTTTTTGCACGCGATTTTCAATAGACTCAAAATACCTGTTATATTTAAACCAGTAAAGATCAATCTGCTCTTTATCAACTACACAAAAATATTTTGCTAAAAACTCATTGCTGTCTGCAATGGTCCATAGCGGAGAGAAATTAAGTTTGCGAAAAAAATGATTTACAAAGTAACCCTCCCCGGTATTGTTCTTAATCATCATTTCCGGGTTATCAGTTACCATGTCTGGCATCAACTCGTGATGTGGAATATCCCAGTATAGCAACATATCTCCCAGCGTTCCAAACATGAACATATCTGTTATACCATATAAGCGATTGAGAAAACTATCCAAACTAACTATTATAAGTCTTTCATGAAGAATACTACTGTCTTTTAAAGGAAACCAATCCTGCAGCATTCGCATATATCCAAGAAAATCCACTGGCTTACAACATCGCTGATCTGCTCGCGTTTTTAAAACATACCTGGTTTGTTCTTTGTCAAGCGCGTGTAAGCCACCGGCAGTAGATGTTATTTGAAAATTAATGTTTGCTGCTCCAGAAAATGCAGGTGGCTTGTTCTCTATTACTAATATGTCAAGATCATTCAGTTGTTTTACAATATGGTCGTTCGCAATTGGCCAGGTTGATAATACGATTGTTATATTGGGATACACGTAGCGGTATAACTTAAGTGTTTCAATAGTAAAATTATCTTTGTTTATAATTGGTCCCTGCATTACAATAGCGTACTCTTTCCCCAGCTCTGCAAAAATCCCGTATTTCATTAGCGCTTCCCGGGAAAACGATTTAGTGCGCGTTGCAACAGATAAATAATAGGGGCTTATTTTTTCCAAAAGAATAATGGCAGCCTTCATAATACTATTAAAATTCATATCCATCTGTTACTATTTGCAATTTGTTCGGTTTGAACGATTAGAAATACTTGTTTTTATAGCCTGCCAAAATCAGGCTGAATGATCTTTTTTGATAGGATTCGTATAGTATACGCCAGTCATAAAATAGGATATTGATTCCTAAACCCACCAGGGAATAAATGACGATAGAAAAAATGGGCGTAAAGGAACAATACACAGAAAGCAGGTAAAGAGCAAAGATCATAGGCATACTACGCAGTGCGTTTTGCACAAGGGACTTAACAAGTTCCTGGTAATTTACGAGGTTCTTTTTATTCACGAACCAGGCCCAGTAAACACCTATTGTAAAAGTACGCGCGATGGCAGTAGCCAATGCAAGCCCGGGCATTCCCCAGCCAATATGCAGGAAGTAAAAGCTCATGCCTATATTCAGTAATACTTCAATAATACCCGCAAAAGCCCATACTTTCAGCTCCCGGTATATTGAAAAGATAATGCCTGTTCCACGTATAATGGTTTCAAAAAATACCCAATAAGCAAAAATGCTGTTCAGGGCCATGCCACCATAACCATCCTTTGCCAGAAGGCCTACAAATTTATCATTGACAAAAAAGATCACAGCTGTAGAAAAAAAGGCGAGTCTTATAATAACTGTTAACAGGTTAACGTACGACTTCTTAAAAAGAAGCATGTTGCCAGAATCAAACACCTGCGAAAGGCCTGAAAATAAGGCAAGTGGAATTTTACTGGCAATTGTATTACAGAAAAGCACAGGAAGCTTTGAGGTAAAATTGTATACGGTTACTTTTGAAGCATCCAGGTAAGAAAGAATAAATAAGCTATCGGTAGTAGTGGCTACCATATTGGCTGTTCGGCCCAGTTGGAAATACCCCCCGAATGAAAACAGCTGTTTCATCATATTTCGTTTCACATTTGTTCTTGAAATGCTTACCCTAACCTCTTTCGCAGCATGATAATAATAAAGCACTGCCCCAAGCAGGGTACCAAACAAAAGCCCGAATGCCAATCCTACGACGCTTTTCAAAAGCACTACAAAAAACATACTTGATAAAACCTGGGCGATTGCACTGATCGTTTGAATATTCCGGTTCAATAATATTTTTTGCCGCGATTCCAGTATACTGCTGTATAAAGCAAATGGTATTCCTATAGCCGTGCTTATCAACACAATAACAAATGTGCTGCTGAAAACCGATGAAGAAAGTTGGTCTATATGGAACCAATGCGTAACAAACGGAATTAGTAACAGGCCAATCAGCAGGAAAACAAACGAGATAACAATAAACATAAGCATACTGGTGGCAGCAATGCTATTAATCTCATTACCATCCGTTTCCCCTTTGCCACTGTTCATTGCCTTAATAAGAAACCGGCTAATGCTAAAGCCAATACCAAAATCAGCCAGCCCGAGCCAACCGATTACAGAAGTGATTACTACCCAATAGCCATAATCTGAAAGGGTGATAACATTCAGATAGAAACGGATAGCCAGAAGTGAAAGTAACTGGACAATAATCATTCCGGCTACATCTGCATAAAATCCAAGAAAAGCCTTCCGTTTTCTTGACATTAAGATTTTGTTTTCTGGATGAATAATGCCGCCAGGTAAGCCACCAGATCTTCCGGCGTTCCTAAGCCGTGCATTCCGCTTTCGGAAATATTATAAACACCGAAACGATAACCGTTTTTGATCGCATAATTGTATACCGGACAAGTGTAAAACTCATTGTTTACCCTTTCGTTCCTTACGATCATATCGATTGCCGCATCCACAAAAACCGATCCTTTCGAAAAAAGATAGATTCCGACAGTTGCAAGATCTGAAATGGCGAGTTTTTCCTTCACTTCAGTGAGTATGCCGTTTTTCCCGGTTTTTGCAAATGACCATTTAGGGTTTTTTTCTTTATCTATGAAGCAGAGTATTGAACCATCCAGGTTTCGGATGAAACAATCATTGACAAACGCTTCAATAGATGTATCAACCAACTGATCAGAATTAGCTATCAGTAACGGGCTGCTGTTGTTAATGTATTTTCTTGCGAACAAAACGGTACAGGCCGTTCCTTCTGTAATATCCTTGATGGGGATAAATTCAGCATCATATGTTTCTTTAATCTGCTCAACAAGTTCTTTTTCCTGCTCGATATGATCGTGACGGGCGATCAGATAATATTTGGCACCGGGATAGTAAAGATTATCGATTACGCGGCTGATCATTGGTTTGCCATCAACATCGATAAATGGTTTCGGTTTGGCATACCCAGCCATTTCAAAGCGGCTGCCTTTACCAGCCATCGGTATTACAATATTCATCAATTAAAATACTTTTGATTAATCTGGTTACACAGGTATTGGTAAACTGAATCACTATAATGATAAGGGAAATCATCCATTGTGTCTTCTGGACGGTTAACGATCGCATCCGGCACCTCGTAAATATCGAAAGGAAGGAATTCCGCCCGAAC
>NZ_CAIWNH010000005.1 GCF_903913935.1 uncultured Mucilaginibacter sp. | reverse complement strand
GTTTCACCCGGTTTAAATTTGTTAAGGGTGGAATGGCCCTGGATATAGCCGTCAAAATGGTTAGAATCAGTTGGCGCCATGCGGGCGTCGTCCATGTGGCACAGGCCATGCCAAACCCGGTATTTATCGTTCACCCGCATGTGGCACATCTGTACGGGCAAAAAATATTCGAGGGTAGGTTGCCAAACATTGTGGTCGTACACCGTGCTGCTGATCTGGAAGGGGTTGGTTTCCACCTCACCATACCGCACTTTATACATCCCCGGTATTTTTATTTTTGAGAAATCGAAACGCAGGTAATGGTAGCGCAAAAAATTACCCCAAACTTCGGCATCGGCTTTTAAAACGGGAGTTAATCCGCCGTTTTCAGCTATCCTTAATAATTCGGGCTGCAATTTCCTATGGTCATTTTTATCCAGTTCAATTACTGCGATTTTGGCCTGATTAGGATGATAGCCGATCTGCGACACCTGTACGACCGGCTGAGCGCGCCAGCCTTCGATAGCGTGCGGGGTGACCAGCCATACGACAGCATTTTTGGTGGCGCCTTTCGCGATGAGGGAACGCACCACGAACCAGCCATTATTGTGTTTACCGCGGCCATCCAGCAATTGCAGTTTGCCGGGACCCTCATTTTCGATGATCATGCGCTGGCTTTCGGATTCAGGTGCCACAGTTAGTTTTTTGCCTGATGCCATTGGCGTTATCTGTAATTCGCCCTCTTCGTCAGCATACATCTGGTCGTTAGGTTGCTGCGGAAAAATGCCGAACTGGTCATCAGCATAATAACTCTTACCAAACAAAATGCCGGGGTATAGTTCCATATTAAACCCAACTTTACCTATCCAGCTATCAGGCAGCGGCGCGTCAAGATCAACGATGATCCGGAAGCCTTTGCCGGCTGGCTCAACCCGGGTGGTATAAGCGAATTTCAAGTCTGGATAAATGATAGGGTTAAATCCTTTGCGGTTGATAGATGAATCAGGAAAATGCATATGCACGCTGATCTGTTGTTTTTGGCGGTTAACCATCTGTTTGCCCACTTTTGGGATGGGTTGCCATTGGCCGGGTGTAGGTTCCAGCCTGATATCGCCGTTGGTGGCAACCCGCATGCCGTTTTGAATGATGCCGACGCCGCCCTGGTGGCCTTCCGGGTAAAAATCATGGGCAAGCATCACGTTTACACTCTGGTATTCCAGGTATTCCAAATCGTTCAGTTTCATAGCTCCGGCTGGTTTTTTAGCCTGCGCATGTGCGGTAAATTTCCCTGAAAACAATAATATTAGGAAACAAAGACAAGGGATGAGTTTAAAATTCGGCATGATTGGTTTTATAATTACACAAGATTAATGTTTATTATCTGGATGATAAAGCCAACGACCGGGTGATGTAGTAAAGTTGTACCTTGTTAGCTGACTTATGCGGGCGATTATTATAAATTTGCTTTACCCAATCGGCTAACCTGATAATTAATATCCTGATGAAAATTTTTGTACTCCTTTTTGGTATTACCCTGTTTTTTATTGAACCGGCATTCCCTCAAACCAAAAACAACACTAAAAATGAGCGTTCGAAGATTTACCGCGAGATGAAAAGATCCATGGTGGATGAATTGCTAAAGCCATGGTACCCCGCAGCCATAGATACCGTTGACGGCGGCTTCCTGAGCACTTTTACTTATGATTTTAAGCCCCAGGGCAACCAGGATAAAATGGTTGTTACCCAGGCCAGGCATGTTTGGAGCAATGCCAAAGCGGCGGAACTGTTTCCATCAATCCCCTGGTATAAAAAAGGCGCGGCAGTTGGCTATCGTTTTTTGCGCGATAAAATGTGGGATAAACAATACGGCGGCTTTTATACCTACACCGACAGGCAAGGCAACCCGAAACAAGGCGGTTTTGCACCTAAGGAAGCTTATGGCAATTCATTCGCTATTTATGCGCTGGCGGCCTATTATCAAAGTACGGGCGATACCATCGCTCTTAATTTAGCTATTAAAGAATTCCACTGGCTGGAGGCGCATAGCCACGACCCGGTTTTTAAAGGCTATTACCAGCACATGGAGCTGGATGGTACGCCGATCAAAAGAACAGCGACAACACCCACCATGGCCGAAACCGGCTATAAAGATCAGAATACCTCCATCCACCTATTGGAATCGTTTACCGAGCTGTACAGCGTTTGGCCCGACAGCCTGTTAAGAGACCGTTTACAGGAAATGCTGCACCTGGTGAGGGATGTGATCACCGATCAGCGCGGCGACCTGACGCTGTTTTTTCAACCTGACTGGACGCCGGTTAGCTACCACGACTCGACCTATGCAGTGATGATGAAGCATAAAGGGCTTGACCATGTATCTTTCGGGCATAATATTGAAACGGCCTGGCTGATGCTGGAGACTTCGCATGTTTTAGGCATCCGGAACGATACTTTAACCAACCGCGTCGCCAAAAAAATGGTAGATGATGCTTTGCAAAATGGCTGGGACGATAAAGTTGGCGGCGTTTACGATGAAGGTTATTATTTTAAAGATAAACCCGGCGTCACCATTATTGCCGACACTAAAAACTGGTGGGCACAGGCCGAAGGTTTAAATGCGCTGTTGCTGATGGCTGATAAATATCCTCATGATCCGCTTCGATATGAAGATAAGTTTATCAAAGAATGGCAGTACATTCAAACCTATTTAATCGACCACGAACATGGCGACTGGTACCAGGGCGGGCTGGATAAACAACCCGACTATAAATTGGCGCTGAAGGGGCAGATCTGGAAAGGGACCTATCATAATTTCAGGGCGCTGATGAATTGCACCAATGCTTTGCACCCAAACACTGCAATGCCACCCGCACCATTTGGCATCAGTTATAATAAAGGCACGGCGGCGGTTTTAAGGTGGCATACACCGAAAAGCAAAATCCTGCTTTTGGGATACAACATTTACCTGAACGGACACCGCATCGGTTTTACACCGCTTACATACTGGTATATTCCGGCAAAAATTCGCGTTAACAAAAAAATAGCGGTGCGGTCGGTTGATTTACAGGGGAATGAATCGGTAAAGGCGGGGGTGTTGAAGTAACCGCCTCTGTATCATCCCTCCACTCAGCGATACACACCCCCGCCCCTCTCAAGAGGGGAACGCGGCACGCAGGCCATTTTTTAGGCGTTTGCCGTTGGCGATCTTAATAAATACCAATCGAAAACAGCAATTTTGTATGCTTTCAACATAAATAAATGCACATTATAACCACATGAGCTGGGTTTGCCCGAATTGCGAAAGAGAATTATTAAAAGAAAACCAAACGCATTATTGTGCAAGGGTGAGCATAGACAGTCTTTTTAAAGGCAAACCGAATGAACTGGTATTGGTATTTGACAAGCTGCTGGCTGAGGTAGCCGACTGGAAGGACGTCATTGTAAGTACCACGCCAAATTGCATTGTATTTGTTCACCGCAAAACCTTCCTCGTGATCCGCCCCATGCAAAAGGTGCTCGATTTAAAGTTTTACTCCCTGACCGCACAAAACGGCCATCCCATCATCAACAGCACCCTATATGCCGGTAAGTATGCCAGTAACATCAGGATAAAAACCACTGATGAGCTTACTCCGCAGCTGTTTAAGTTTATTTATCAGTCGTATTTATTGTTATGATGGCGGGTAAAATCACCCCTTAATTTTCCTTCGCGACCGGAATAACACCACCGGGATTACAATGCCCATCAACACCCACAGTAACAACGGAACAATAAGAAATACCGCAGCCGGCCTGGCGCCCGTCGGACTTAACCGACCGCTATAACCCAGCAGCGAAACAACTGTAATAACCAGCATCAGGCAATAGATGGCGATCCTAACCGTTGCGGGCCCAAGCCTGTAACGGGCATGGGCTACTAATATCACTACGAACGGGGACAGCACCCAAACCAAAAAAAGACCAACCAGCAGCATGGATTTGTTGGCAGAACCCGCATACAGGGTAAGATTTACCGATATGCCTGCACCAATAGCCCAAACCGCCAGGGCAATGATGCGAAACAGATTAAGCGTAAAGATTTTTTTCAATAGGATTGGTTTTAGCGGCCGAAGCCGGTACATGGAGTTTATACTTCTATGCTACAATATTCTATAAAATGAGTTTTATGTGTTTTTTGTTTTATGGATCCGGAAGTTTTTCTTTTGAGTGAGAGAATGTTAAAAGCATAAATGGTGTCTGCGGTGGGAGATCCCTTAACCCGCGAATCATGCTTGTTTGCAAATAAGTATGGCCAATAACATTAATGATAAAACCATTGACGAGCTTACGCCGCAGGTGTTTAAGTTGATTTATCAGTCGTATGTGCTGCTTTAATTTATTTTACCCCGCAGTTTAATGGATCCCGAGGCATGTTATTGTATTATCATTTTAT
>NZ_CAIWNH010000004.1 GCF_903913935.1 uncultured Mucilaginibacter sp. | reverse complement strand
TATTTGGGAAATCCATGCAGATGCCGGCGCTGCCAAACTTGATTTCGACCTCTCAAAATTCAAAGTAAAGGAACTTAAATTAAACGGTGCCGCCGGATCGTTCACCATCAAATTAGGCGACCCATTGGAATCAACCAATATTGAATGTTCAAATGCAGCCTCGGACGTTAGGATCCTGATCCCGCAAAATGCTGCCTGCGAAATAGAAACAGACACAGGTTTATCAGGCAACGACTTTGAAGGATTTAACGATGTAGGCGACAGCAGGCACGAAACACCCGGTTTTGCTGCCGCAAAAAACAAGATACACATCCATATCAAAGGCATTGTATCAGGTTTTAAGGTGAATAAGTATTAAGTAGCGTTGTAATGTTGAAATGTTATTTTTGAAGAGTTATGCAAACTTCCAACGTTTCAACATTACAACCTTCCAACAAAGGAAACACCTACCTCCTCGTAGTTAATGGTAAACCCGAAGGACCGTACAGCATTGAACAGTTGAAGGCGCTGAAAATAAAACCAGCCGATTTTGTAAGGACAGATGGCATGGACGATTATAAACAAGCTCATGAAGTTGCAGAACTCCGTGAGCTTTTTGGTTTTAAAAAGGAAGCCGTCATCCCCCAATATTTCGGCAGTTTTGATCAAAGGCTAACCGCGTCCGCGCTGGATTGGTTTTTTGTATTGCTGGTATGTGTGCCCATTGCCTTTATCGTTTCGGTATTTATTGAGGATCAGGCGCAGCGCATCATGGTAGCCTTTAGCCTGGCAGTTATCGTTCCACTGGTAAAGATTATCTATCATATCGTATTGGAATGCTCGGCGAAACAGGCAACGTTCGGCAAGCAGCTTATCCGGATAAAAGTTTGTGATATGGAAGGCAAACGCATCAGCTTCGGCCGGTCGTTATGGCGAAATGTAGCCAAGCTATTTTCTGTCGCCCCATTTTTTTTAGGCTATATTTTCAGCTTCTTTAACAAAACCCAGCAATGCATGCATGATATGCTGGCCGGGACGCTGGTGATGAAAGACAGACTGTTTTAGTAGCAGGGGTAATTAGCAGTAGCAGTCGAATAAATATTAGCGGCGGTGTAAAAGTAGCAATAGCAGTTAGATTTATAACAAGCAAAAACTGCTACTGCTACTAATAACTGCCACTAATTCCTCATTCCAACCCCAATCTCATCTTTAACGAATCACGGTAGGTACTCCCAATCGGGATCTTTTCATTATTGATCATCAATTGGTGAACTTCTATCATGGCAATATGCCTTATGGCTACCACAAATGATTTATGCACCCTAACAAACTCATCTTGCGGGACAATGTCAAAAATATCGGTCATGTTTTCGCGGATCAGGATCTTTTTATCCTTTAAATCGATGGTGATGTAATTGCCATCCTTCTGCAAATAAAGGATCTCGCTTATTTTAAGGTGATGGGTTTGCGATCCGCTTTTTATAAAAACCGTTTCCAGTGCTTCACTTTTAAGGCTTGCCTTATTTTTCATCGCAAACAAGTTCTCGGCTTTATTTACTGCGGCTAAAAAGCGTTCGAAAGTGATGGGTTTCAGCAGGTAGTCAACAGCATTCAAATCGTAGCTTTCCACAGCGTAGTGGCTGTATGCCGTGGTAAAAATGATCATCGGCCTGGCCGACAGGGTTTGTACCAGCTGTAGCCCGCTGACGTCCGGCATATTAATGTCAAGAAAAATGAGGTCCACTTTTTCCCGGTTCAGGAATTCAATGGCCCTCACCGGCTCGCGAAAGGTGGCCCGCAAGTCTACCAGGCCGGTTTTGCGGCAATACCGCTCAATCACTTCCAGCGCCTTGGGCTCATCATCAACGGCGATACAGGTTATCATTCTAAAATAATTCCAAGATTGACAATATACCTATTGTCAGCATTTTTTATGAACAATTCGTACTTTCCGGGGTATACAAGTTCTAATCTTCTCTTTATATTTTCAAGCCCGATCCCGCCCTTCTCGTCTTTCATTTTCCTGACATTGTAAATCGTATTCTGGCAGCTAAAAACTAATTGCTTGTTTACCATTGCAATGGAAATATTAATTTCGGATGATTGGCCTATGATCACCCCGTGTTTAAAGGCATTTTCCACAAAGGAGATAAAAAGCATGGGGGCAACCAAAATACCCTCAGTTTGCGCCGGGTAATCAAACGTCACCTTTGCCTCCTCATCAGCGTAACGCAGTTTGTTTAGCGTGATGCAATCTTCCAGGTATTCAATCTCTTTATTCAGCGGCACCCCATCGGCATTACTGTCGTATATCATGTAGCGCATCATACCTGATAGTTTCGAGATCCCGTCGGCAAGGTCATCGTTACCCTTCGCCTGTGCCATCGAAAACAAGTTATTGAGTGTATTGAACAGAAAGTGCGGGTTGATCTGCGAGCGCAGGAATTTAACCTCGGTACTTAACTGGTTAGCCTCCAGTTTAACGCGCAATACATCGGTTTTTGCCCATTCCTTTAAAAAGAAATAAGCAATGGAGACACCCATAATACCTATGAATAGCAGCAATAAGATCAATTGCGACCTGTCAACCATATTCATGATGAAACCAAGACGGTTATTATCTGAAACAATATGCATCTTATCTGAAACAACATGCCCGGTTTCTAAAACAACATGCCTGGTTGCTGAAATTGTCGTCGGGCCAGGCGGAACGCCTTTTATTTTTAAAGTAGTATCAAACTGTTGGGTGGGCGGGGGACCTATCCTGACCGGGTCATGAGGGGTCAGCAAATTGATCGCCACATTATCCATCTCAAAAATCAACAAAAACCAACATGCCGCTATGGCAAAACGGACAAGGTTGCTGCGAAAGGAGAGGATCTTTTTAAACAGCCAAAAAATATTGCCATAAAATAAAATGGCCAGCAATACCAAAGTGCCATAGGTGGCCGGTAAAAACCTGACTATTTGTTTTCGCTCCATTATGGCGTTATTGCGGCTGATCCTTATGGTAATGGCTGAGCTGGTTGCTACGTTTACGGCATAGAAAACCGCGATCCAAAAAAGGATATGAATGGCAATCTCCGCTAACTGTCTCTTTTTTATGCTGTTCATCAATTCAAAAATAGAAACCTTTGTCCAATTTTATTAATTTATGTGATTAACCAGACTGATTAGTAGGCGAACACGCAGGTTTTGAAATCCGCGCTATTACGCCTGCGCTAAATTCCTTTCAGGGTATCCTTATCATCCGCAAATAACAAATATCGCTGCTTTAACTGCCTGTGCACGCTATTCGTACCAAAATTTTCAGGGCGCCAATTCAAATTTTTAGCATTGTTTAAAATTATCACCTTATGAAGAAGCAATTACTAATAGCAATCATCTTACTGGCGGCATTTATTACCGCTGAAGCCCAAAAAACAGATACCGCACGGGTGCTGGTGCACTACAAGTTTAGCTACATGAGGGACACCACGGACCGGGCGCACCCCTACACGGAAAACATGGTGTTGTATGTAGGCAAAAATGCGGGCGCGTACCGGAGTTATGACGGGATAGTATACAACGCGCAGTTTAAGAAAGCGTTTGCCGAGGCGGCAGCCAGCAGCCCGGATGGGCGCCCAATGATAAATAGAAGGCATGCGGGTTCGTTCACCGAATATTACCAGTTCCCGAATGAACAAAAATTATTTACGAAAGATCAGCTGATGATCAACAGTTACCTGATCGATGGCCCGATGCCGGCTATCGATTGGAAGATCAGCGCTGACACGGCAACATTTGGTGGATTGCATTGCCAGAAAGCCATCGGCCATTTTAAAGGCAGGGATTACACGGTATGGTTTTGCCCCGATCTGCCGGTGCATACCGGCCCATGGAAATTAAACGGGCTGCCCGGCGTAATTGTTGACGCTCACGATGCTAAAAACGAAGTGGTGTTTAAGTTTGACGGAGTAGAGAAGGCTGTGCCTGCACAACCCGGCACCGGGACTACCGCTGCGGATGCTCCCCCGATATTGCAGGGATTGGATGACGACCTGAATTTGATAGGAACACCACCCAGAACAATTAAAACCACACAAAAGGAATTTGATAAACTAAAGACGACCATGGAAAAAGACCCTGAAGCATTTGCACAAGCGGTTATGGCGGGCAATCGCGCCGATGGCGTTAAAATGGATAATATCAGGGTTAGGAAAGGCCCTGCCCCCCGCGGTCCGGTGATCAATAACCCGATGGAATTGCCGGAAAAGAAATGAGCGAAACACCTCAATTAGAAAAATACCAGGAGTAAATTATAATATTCAATTCATGAAACCATCATGAGCTACAAAAAACTACACTTGCTCATCCGCCAGCTGGCGGATTGCCATAAAAAAACAATCAACACAATGAAAAAACAACTATTACTATGTGCCGCCCTTTTAACTGCCGCCATTACGGCCGGGGCGCAAAACACTGACACCGCAGCGTATATGGTACATTATAAGTTCTCGCATGTGAGGGATACCACAAACCGCGCGAACCCTTATACCGAAAACATGGCCCTGTTGCTGGGCAAAATTTCAAGCGTTTACAAAAGTTATGACAAACAGCTGCAGGATGCCTTATTTAAAAAACAAGTAAAAGAAGCAATGGCAAACTCGCCTGATGGAAACATTAAAATAAACAGGCAAAACACAGGTTCGCCTCTTCAATATTTTCAATTCCCGGCACAGCAAAAATTGTATAGAAAGGAGTCGCTCGTCATCAACAGCTACCTGATTGAAGATGCCCTACCAAAAATCGACTGGAAAGTAAGCAGCGATACGGCCAGTTTTGGCGGCATGCATTGCCAGAAAGCCACTGCGCATTTTAAAGGCCGGGATTATACCGCATGGTTTTGCGCCGATATGCCTTTTCATGCCGGGCCCTGGAAACTGAATGGCCTGCCCGGTGTGATCCTGGAGGCTTATGATGCCAAAAAAGAAGTGGTTTTTAAGTTTGACGGTATTGAAAAGGTCGCGCCTCCGCAAACCGCCGCGTCAGCGGCAACCAGTGAGGCACAGCCCGGCGACGGGCACAGGATGATCGTGATTGGAGGTGATGATGCCGATACGGATCCGGCTATTATCGCATTGCCTTCGCGTTCGATCAAAACCACCGACAAGGAATTTACCAAATTGCAGGAAGCCATGCGGAAAGATCCGGATGCGTTTGTGCAGGCCATGATGGCATCCTCTGGCATGAATGGACCTGGAAACGGACCCAGGCCGCAAATCAAGATCAAAATCGGGCCGCAGCCCGTGATCAATAACCCGGTTGAGTTGGCCGAAAAATAATGATGTGTATTATGCGAACTTTTATATTGCTGCTATGCAGCATGCTTTGTGCTGCCTTTTGCTTTGCCCAGGAAAAAATCCACGGCACTGTTAAAGACAGTACAGGAAAGGCCGTGCCGTTTGCCACCGTCAGCCTGAAAAAAAAAGTAAGCAATGGTATTGTTGCTTACACCATAACAGATGGTAAAGGCGTGTACAATTTGATGCTGCCCTCCGGCGAAAAAACGGATAGCCTGCTGGTAGAAGTGCGCTGCATAGGTTACAAGCACATGGCGCAAGCAATTAATGGTAACACTCCCGTCGACTTTGTGCTTCAGGCTTCGGTTAACCAGTTACAGTCTGTAGTGGTGAAAAGCAGCCGGCCGGTACTGAAAATAAACGGGGATACCATCAACTATAAAGTTTCGGACTTTGCCTCCGCGCAGGACAGGACGATAGGCGATGTGATCAAAAAATTACCGGGCATAACGGTTGCGGCCGATGGCACCATTCTGTACAATAACAAACCCATTTCAAACCTGTACATCGGGGGCGATAACCTGCTGGATGATAAATACAGCATTGCTACCAATACCATTCCGCAGGGAGTGGTTGAGAAGGTGCAGGTGATCCAAAATGACCAGCCGGTTAAAGTACTGCAAAATAAGGTAATGAGCGACGATGTGGCGCTGAACCTGACCATTAAGAAAGGGGCCAAACTGCAATTGGTAGGCCAGGAAAGCATAGGTGCAGGCTTGCCCGGCAATTACGACGTGAATTTGAATGCCATGATGTTTAAGGATAAATACAAGGCCATTAATTATATAAAAGGCAACAATACCGGGGATGACCTGGAGCAGGACTTGGTGTCGCACAACTTTACCGATAATTCCCAACGCATCGATAACGATGTACCGGCCACCGTACTTTCAACCGGGGCGGTAAATGAGCCGGCTTTGTCACGCGACAGGTATTTATTTGACCGGTCAGGACTTATCAACCTTAATAATTTGATCAACCTAAAAAACAATGTGCAGCTAAAGGTTAACGCCTGGTATTTGCATGATACGCAACAACAGGATTACAGCCAGCGCAGCACCATTTTTTTGCCGGGCGACACGGTGCGGTATAACGAAACCCTGCACAACCGCTCCGTTCCCAATATATTCCATACCCAATTTACGCTGAACGTTAACCGGGATAAATATTATTTAAATGATGTGCTGTTGATGGATAATAACCAGAGTATTAACTATTCCAGCCTGAATACTAACGGCACTGTGGAGAACCAGGTTTTTAAGGATAACTCACTAAATTTCTCCAATGAATTTAACCTCATCAAATCACTAAAATCAAACAATATCGTACAGGCTTATTCGTACATCAGCCATTCCGCCGAGCCGGAGAACAGGGCCATCGGGCCGAACTATAACGACACTGTATTCAATAAAAGCGTACCCTATAACCAATTGCTGCAAAATGTAAATGTGCCCGCCTGGTACACCAATAATTACCTGTCGTTTAAGATCCCGGCAAACGTTGTTACCCAAAGTTACCGAACGGGTTTTAGCATACAATCACAAACATTAACCTCAAACCTCGGCATATTGCAGAACAATAACAGCATCAGCCCCGCATCAGACAGTTCCATGAACCATTTGAACTGGATCCGGAAAAAGCTGTATGCCGAAGCGGCGTTTGACCTGCCCGGCACTGTGCTTAAAGCTGACCTTGCCGGTAAGCCTGCAGCAGATCAATTATTCAGATAGCCTTTACGGGCTGAATAAGCATTTAAACCGTTTGTATTTTAACCCGCAGTTAAGGATAAAATACCAAACCAGTTTGGAGAACTACCTCACCTTCGGCTACAATTTCCGCAACCAAACAGGTACCATAGAAGATCTGTACCGCGGCTATATCCTTACGGACTACCGCTCGCTTTTCGCCAACAATGCCGACCTCACCGAAAGTCAGAACCAAACGGCTGCAGCCGGGTTTAACTACCGCAAGGCGCTTACCCTGTTTTTTGCCGGTGTGAATGTGCTTTATAACCACGTGGCTTCCAATAATATCGCTTCGGAAGTGATCACCAATACACTACAGCAGCGGGTGGTGCTGCCCTACCCCAACAGCACCAATTGGTGGACGGTGAGCGGCAACGTAAGCAAGTATTCCTTTGCGTTAAAAACCACTTTTAGCGGCGGTCTGCAATGGCAAAACAATGGCTCGGTACAGCTGCAAAACAATAACCTGCTGCCCTTCAACACCACTACAGAGGCTGCTAATTTAAACGCCAATACAAAAGTGAACGACCAGGTAAATTTTAGCTATAAGGCCACCCTTACGCAAACTTACAGCCATTCGGCAGTGGAGGCATCGGCCTTTCACATCAGCCAGTTGCTGCAGCAGGCAGAGGTTAACTATATTCCTTCGGACGATATGCAGTTTAAACTCTCCGGCGAACATTACTTCACCCGCCAGCAGGGCAACCCGGACCTGAAATACTTTTTTGCAGATGCAGCGATGAAATTCAGGCTCAAAAGCCTAAAAACAGATGTGGAGCTCAGCGCGGTTAATTTTTTGAATGTTAAAAATTACAGCTACCTCAATTTATCGGCAAATACGTTTACCGCCAGTTCGTACACGTTGCCGGGGAGGATCATTTTGTTGAAAGTGATGTTTAATCTTTGATGGGAAAAACGCCTTTTACGTTTGAGAAATAAATGTCATCAAAACAATTTTGTTGCGTAGCGCTACAGATGCTACAAACGCAACAACCATCTACTCATTTGATTATCAATTATTTAAGTGCTGACAAAATTTTGTCACTGACAGGATCTTGTCAGCAGTTTTTTGCTAAACCACTGTTTTTTTAGGTCTTATTCTGTCTCCTACCGCCGGTTCAAACGGAGCGGACCGAAGGCATGATAATAAAGTGAAACTTATCATTATATTTACACTGAAGCCTCAAATTTCAACCCAACAATAAAACCAACCACATGAAAATACTACTCTTCACCCTCATCAGCCTTTTTATCGCTTTATCCGCTCTTTCCCAATCCATCCCGGATACAACCGCAATAAAACAAGTATTGGAAAAAGAATCAACAACTTTCCGCAGTGGCGATGTTAAGGGCCATGCCGACTGCTGAAAAATACAGCCGTACAGCCGGATAGTGGTTTCGACAGCTGACGGAAAAATGATCGACGTTCCGCCTGCTATTATGATCAATCCGCCTGCAAACATGATGGGCGGCGGCGGTACTTTTACCAACTCCAATTATAAAATATCCGTTATGGGCAGTGCCGCATGGGTTAGCCATAATGAAGAATCCGTTTCCAAAGACGGCAAAAAGACTTAGAGCATTGAATTTAAGATGCTGGAGAAAATAAACGGCGAGTGGAAAATTGTCGGCATGTCGATGCATGCTTACAATAAGCAATAGCAACCGTGTTTTCAGCTAACCTGCCTGCGGCAGGCAGGTTGGGGATAAAAGAAAAAATGAGGCCCTACACACTCTGTGTAGGGCCAAAAATAGGGAGGAGTGTGTAGGGCGCATTTTCGTGCGGGCGAGAGCGGTCTACCCCTTAGTACTTGCCTACCCAACTAAAGGTTGCAGGCTATCCCCTGCGTACGCCATGCGGGAAGATGGGATACCCCTCAAGCTCCTCTGCCAAACTGTCGAAATAACAATCAT
>NZ_CAIWNH010000003.1 GCF_903913935.1 uncultured Mucilaginibacter sp. | reverse complement strand
CCCGGTGTAATTGTTTACGACGATGTAAAGAATCTGAAGTACCCGATGCCGATACTGGCACACGATAAAGACGACACTTTTGTAGGCCGTATCCGCCGCGATGAAAGCCAGGCGAATACTTTAAACTGCTGGATAGTGTCAGATAACCTGCGTAAAGGTGCTGCTACCAATGCCGTGCAGATCGCGGAGTATTTATATGCCAATCATTTGATAGGGCAGGCTGTAGAAGCTTAGTGATTAGAGACTAGAGATTAGTTTCTGGTGGGGATATTAGAAACAATAGGGATGATCGGGAGATTATCCCTATTGTTATGTAAATAATCTTTCGAATGAGAGCTGTTTACCTATTTGCTTTTTTTTGCTCCTTTTTTGCATGGGATCATTTACATGCCCAGAGCCCAAATGCTATTGAAGAAGATATTGCAAAGTCTTTTAAAAAAATAGCCTATTGGAATGCCTATCGTTTTAGCCATAGCGGAAGTGCTGATACTGCCGCCTATGCGTATGATTCGGTAGGGAATGCAAACAAAATATTCAGAGAAAAATTGACTTACTATACTTCAAAATATCCATTTACCTTAAATGCTAAATTTAAGGATTTGGATAGTACAGGCTTATCAATTATAACTTCAAATGATGGGTTGTTAAGGATATATTCCTGGGATAATAGTTTAGGTGGTACGATGCGGTTTTACGAGAGCGTTATCCAGTATAAGGCTGGTCCGGGCGTGAAAGCTATTGTAAAGGCCGATACCACGTCGGGTAGCGGCGGTTATTATTATCATTATTCAAATATTTATACGTTAAAAGCAAATGGCAGAACTTATTACCTCGCTATTTATTTCGGTAGATTTTCGACGAAGGACATGGCTTTGGGTATTCAGGTTTTCTCGATTGAAAACGGGATATTATCAGATAAGGTAAACATTATTAAAACTGCCGATGGATTGTCCAGTAATCTTTTTTACAATTTTAATATATTCTCCGTACCGGGCCACATAAAGGACGCAAAACTTCTTTATAATGACACCTTAAAAACAATCTCTCTGCCCGTAGTCGTCGCACATGGGAAAGTTACCAAGGCAAGGATCATTTATAAATTTAATGGGCAGTATTTTGAGCGGGTAAAAAACTGAATTCAAATAAGGTGACTCAATATTTTGCGTCTCTGAGCGACATGCCAGTATAAGGCGCCAGTCTGAGGTGATTTGCAAGCGGGAGACGCAATATATTGCGTTTCTACAAAATCAAAACCTTCATTATAACTTTAAATTATACTGTTTTCCTTATCTTTGAAAACAGTATAACTCTATGATCTCTTTTTCTCACCGTGTTTTTATGCAGGTTGCTGCTAATTTGAGTTTCAGTAAAGCGGCGCAGACGCTTTTTGTAACGCAGCCTGCTGTAAGTAAACACATCAAAGCGTTGGAAGACCAGTATAAAGTGCCTTTATTTGAGCGAAAGGGAAATAGCATCCTATTAACCGAAGCAGGTAAAAAGTTAAACGAGTACCTGCTGCAGGCTACCGAAATTGAACGCAAAGCCGAGTATGACCTCTCTGTTTTGAGCAGCCTTTCGCATGCTGCCGGGCATTTGCGCCTGGGGGCCAGTACCACCATCGCGTTGTATATTTTGCCCTCCATATTATCAGGCTTTCAGCGGGAATATGCCAATGTGGATGTTCAGCTGGTAAATCGTAACTCCGAATATATTTTAAATGCACTGCTCAATCATGAAGTGGATATTGGCATTATCGAAGCTGATAATAAACTGACGACCGTATCCTACAAACCCTTTATGAGCGATGAGGTAATACCGGTATGTTCTGCCAAAAGCCCGCTGGCAGGGAGGTCGTTAACGCTGAAACAGTTTGTAAAGACACCCCTTGCTTTGAGGGAAAGGGGTTCTGGTACTTTGGATGCGTTATTGCGCTCACTTTCGGCGTTGCATATTAAGCCCGCCGACCTTTCGGTAAAAATAAGACTCGGCGGAACCGAAGCATTAAAAAATTTCCTTTTGGCCGATCAATGCCTTGGCTTTATGCCCCGGCCGTCCATTGTACGCCAACTCGCCGAAGGTGATTTGGTTGAGGTGCCCATCGAAGGCTTAAAAATAACCCGCGATTTCTTTTTTATCCGCCGGAAAGGCACCGAAGACTATGGGTTGACGAGCAATTTCATAGAGTATGCCTTAACGCATACCAGGGACTGAAACCATCCCCCATTTATTTGAGAATGAAAATAAATACCCTCTTTCCTTCTCCAAAATTGTTAAAACCATTTCAAAATCCATTTGTCTTTATATAAAGATTAAATTTTATAATTTTTAATCAATAAATTTATATCATGGCAACTTTAAGTAATCGTAAAGTAGCGATCCTTACCGAAGAAGGATTTGAACAAATAGAACTCACCAGCCCTAAAGCGGCCCTGGAGGCAGCAGGCGCTATGGTGCATATTATATCACCAAAAAAAGGTAAAATTAAAGCCTGGGATAAAACTAACTGGGGTATTGAAATTGAAGTCGATCGCCAGGTAAGCGATGTAAGCCCGGATGACTACGATGCGTTGGTTTTACCGGGTGGTGTATTGAACCCCGACAAATTAAGGCAAAACGCGGATGCTGTTGCTTTTGTTGCGGCATTTTTAGAAGAAGGCAAACCCATTGCAGCTATTTGCCACGGCCCTCAGATGCTGATTGAAACCGATATGATCTACGGCCGCAAATTAACCTCCTATCCTTCTATAAAAACCGACCTGAAAAACGCAGGCGCCGAATGGATTGATGAAGAAGTAGTAGTTGATAATGGCTTGGTTACCAGTCGCCGGCCTGCAGACCTTGGTGCATTTAATAAAAAAATGATAGAGGAGTTTGCCGAAGGGATCCACGAGGAGTATTAGGTTTTATCCTAATTGTCATTGCGAGGAGGAACGACGAAGCAATCGCGAACTTTGCAAGCGGTGATACATAATGGTGACGTATAGTTCGCGATTGCCTCCGCCAATGGGCGGATCGCAATGACAAAATTATTATTGAAGTTTCTTTAAGACATCCGTCCCCAACCCATCAGTACTTTCCACCGCATTTGAGAGCACGATAACTGCGACGTTTTTTGTAGTGTTAAAAGCCATAAAACTGCTGCTGCCGTTGGTGCCGCCGTTATGAAAAATATAGTCGACCCCATTTACGGTGATGATATGCCAGGCCAGGCCGATCTTTACGTCTTTTGTAAAAGTAATATGCTGGCTTAACTCTATCGCTTTTCCAAGTTTTTCATTGCCCGGGTGCATATTGGCTTTGGCATATAACAACATATCGTTTAAGGTTGATCTTAATGCGCCGCAGGGAGCAAGTACATCAAAATCCCAGGGTGGGGTTGGCATGCCGCCTGCATTATAAACCTGTACAAAGCGCGGCATGGCCAGCGGGTTTAAAAATTGCCCGGTACTGTACATTCCCAGTGGTTTGCAAATAATCTCCTTCACCATTTCTTCGTAAGGTTTTTGACTTATGGTTTCTAAAATACTGCCCAGCAAACCTAAGCCGAGATTAGAATAGGCATATTGCGTGCCGGGCTGGCTCTTTATTTTGCAGGTTTTGAGGTAGTCGTATAGTAGTTCCTTTGTATAGTCTTTGTAAGGGTTTAAAGGATCGGTTGCATGCGGGATCAGGTTATCCGGCAACCTTTCGAGTCCGGAAGTATGGTTGCATAATTCCTGTAAAGTTATGGATGCCAATTGCGGATTGGCGGCAACTGAATCAGGAAGGTATTTGCGGATAGGGTCCCGTAAGCTTGCTTTTCCTTCATTCACGTAATAGGCCAGCAGGATGGCCGTAAACGTTTTGGTGATGGAGCCAAGTTCAAAAAAAATGTCCCCATTGGGTATCTTGCTATTGCCTTTTACAGTTTCGCCATAACCATAGGTACTGATGGTCCCATTATCAATTACGCCGATACACAGGCCAACGGTATTAGCTTTTTGGATATACCTACGGGCCGCCGAATCAACCTTCCTGTCTGTATTTGTTTTTAAAGGATTATTTGAAGGAACCAACGCGGTTTTATCAGCAACCGGTTCCTGGTATTGTTGAAACAGGAAGAGCTCCAGTTTGCCTTTTTTATCGAGGCTCATCAGCAGTTGAAGCGTTATCGCATCGAACTTAAGTTTGTAAGTGGCAACATTGTTGTTTACAAAACTGATCAGCGTTGCTTCTTTTATTTCCCCCAAAGGGAACAGCTGGTTAGTAGCTACCCCGTTAAATGCATCGATGCTTAATTCTTTTTGAAACGCGTCCCCGCCCATGTTGTAAATAGCATCGGCATTTTTTTGGTTAAAATACGTTTTTACCTGCTGAAAAACAGAATCCACTTTCTGCTGCTGGCGGCTTTGAGCGGAGGCCATAGATGAAAGAATAAGTAAGAAAAGGAAACTAAGCGTTGACTTCATAACAAGATTTCAAAAGAGAACGGAATAAAGCTGAAATTAATGCAATGGATCTGTAAGACGCACGAATTTTTGCTCGTTGCGAGCCCATAATATCCTGTAAATAATAATTCCCACCAAAGCGCCTGATAAATAGGTGTAGCCTATAAAGTTAAACATGTTGGATGGATCTGTTGAAATATAGGCCATGAGATCATGTTTTACAAACGCAATAATGATACTGATGAGGAAGCACATAGCAAATCCAAAAAATATACCACCGTCAATCAACGAATATCTTATCGGACCTCTTTTTCGAATATGATCCCAGTCTTTAACAAATTTCATGTTCTCGATATCCGTTGTGGTTAAGCCTTTCCGTTTTAACTTCTTCTCGTATTCCAGTTGGTCTTTGTAGCGGTAGTAGCCAGGGATAAATCCAATAATATCCATAAATCCAAACCAATAAATTATGTCTTTGTCTTTAACAATCCAAAAAATCACTAAAGGGAATATCAACGAAAGTAGGAAACCTTTGAGGCTATTTCTTAAATACGATTTAAAAACAGGGCCCATCGGGTTTACTTATTATGGATTTTGCCCTGCCAGCAAAAATAGCGCCGCCATACGTATCGCCACTCCATTTTCTACCTGATCTAGGATGATGGATTGCTTGCTGTCGGCTACATCGCTGGTGATCTCCACGCCGCGGTTAATAGGGCCGGGGTG
>NZ_CAIWNH010000002.1 GCF_903913935.1 uncultured Mucilaginibacter sp. | reverse complement strand
CTCCAGTTTCGCAGTGAAGAAGCTGCTATCTGGTGGATATTTTTCTTATGAGAATAATAAAGAAATGACCACCATCTTTTTTTCAAAAAATGATGATCCGGTAGTATTAGCGACAGTTAAGTTCGACCATGGTTTAGACTCGTCCAAATACAGTATAGACACTACTACAAGAAAATTTACCGAAAATGAAAGAGAGTTCTACACCATCCGGACAAAGGCTGCACAGGCTGTTTCAACCGACACGCTTTTTAAATTTTATCAAAATACCAGTTTAAATCTTGTTCCTATTATAAAAAATGGGGCAAAAAGGGTATATGTCATCACTGCGCAAACAGCACCGAATGAAGTATTGTTGGGAAATGATTACCTGATCAATTTCGACAAAGACAATACTATAATTAAAAAAACAAAGCTTCATAATAATCTTATCCCCCTGGGAACTGGCGGAATAGATCCGATAAAGGCATCCTCACATCAACATTTAGGTGAAACAAGTCCTTTTATTACCGCGACAGATATTTGTGCATTTAAATTATGGAAGGAAAAGACAACCTGGGTGATCAGTTTCGTTGTCTCAGCTGGGTATGTATCTGTATGGTACTTTGACGATGAATCTTTAGAAATTCTAACCCAGGATGATTGGCAAAAGAGAATGAAAAAAAAATAGCATAAAGCATTATCTAAACCGAACTTGGCGCTGCCATCGGGGCAGCATGGGCTACCGCAAAATAATTTGCAATAAAATGGTATAAATGTTAGGTTTAGCAAAATTTAAGTGATGAACAAGTTGCTTTTTATACTACTATTTTTACCGTTTAGCGCATTTTCACAGAAAGACCTCACCAAATATGATAAGGACACTGTTGTTTACGCGCCGCTTCCAGTTGATTCTACGGGTGCCATTGTTTTCAGACGGGTTTATGGCGCGCCTAATACCCCTAAAACTGAACTATACGCCCGTGCAAAAATCTGGACGGCGATCGCTTTTCGCTCCGCAAAGAATGTTATCCAGTTGGATGACGACCAAAAAAACAGCTTAATCATCAAAGGCGTTCAGGAAGGCGGATATAACCTTTGGTTTACCATTCAATTTACCATTAAAGACAATAAGTTCCGGGTGCTCATCTCACAGTTTTGGATAGAACGACTGGAAGTAACTAGCTATCCGCTGGTTATTGGCGGCCCGACAACAAGAGGTTTTGTTAAATATTATCCGGATAAGGAATATAATGAATTGTACGAATACAACATCAATGTTAAAAACGGCTCCGGCGATATTAACGGCGAGAACGGCATCACTAAACATCATGTAAAGCAGATCGCAAGCCGCATTCAAGTTGTCAGTGATTTTGCAAATGCAACATTCCAGGAAATCCAAAAAGCGATGCAGCAATCGGCTAAAGGAGACGACTTTTAAAATGCCTTAAGAGGTAATGGAGTCAGCGGCTCCGGGCATAGCTTATCCGAAGTGGAACACTTCTGACAGCGGAGTGCTTTGAAGGTACGCGGGTTGCGTTGGGTCGGGTGCGGGTTTAAGTTAGCCTACAAAATCCACCAAACCGTCATTGCGAGGAACGAAGCAATCTCTGCACAGGACATTCAATGAACGGCGTGCAATATTGTACGGCGTGCGGCTGATAGGTTACCCGGAGATTTTGGTGTGGTGATTAGCATGTGTAGAGATGGCTTCGTTCCGCGCCATGACGCGTCGGGTTTGTCGGTTAATGATAATGGAGTCAGAGACTCCGGGCATAGCTAATCCGAAGTGGAACACTTCGGACAGCAGGGGGGCTCGAAAAGATTGTCACATAATTGTTTGAAAATGAGTTATTAAAACAATAACTTTATTCTTTTTAAAGAACAGCTACATTCGTTTTAAATAATACCAATCTTGAACCTGAACATACCTAAGACCCACTTTAGAATCCCTGAAAAAAATTTACGTTTTGAAAATGTTGAGCCCCACGGAGGGGGGCAAACTTTTCAGCGAAATGATCATGTCGCACACGGTAAGTATTTACTTAAAAGAACATCCATAGTAAAAGCTGCATTTTCTGCGAAGAAAGATTTTGATATAGTTAAACACTTTTTTGTCAATATAAAATCCCCATTAAAAGTCCCCGTAAAAAGCGAAAAGCTGAAAATCAAAGCTTTAGGCTTTGAAATTATAAGTTTAAGCAAAAGCAATTCAAATTATTGCCTGGCTAAAATATCAAAAGACAAATTCAATTCGCTGGAAGAAAAAATATCCAAATACACCTATGAGACTGGTCATCCAGGTAAAACTAATTTGGCTATACTCGAAGATATCGAAGAAGTAAAAATAGATGATAAAATGTCTGGGATTAAACAGAACAGATCAAAACAGGATGTAATTATTTATTTGCATCACGGTCTTTCTCAAAAAGAACGATTTTTTGTCTTTAATAATATTGAATCAGATTTTACCACCTTAGGGATAGACACAGAATCTCAGATATTTCCTAATGGACGGCCGATAGTTTCTTGTTCAGTAGATTATGCTACGCTCAAGAAAATTGCGGGTTTTTACTCAACAATTAATAAAATTGAAATTAATTCAGTTTATCACGTAAAGCGGTCAGTACCTGTGTTAGCGTTGCCCAGCCCCTTAAAAATAAATACCCCTATTTCTAACTCTATTGTAGCAATTATTGATTCGGGGATTGAGGGGTCTGCGATTCCTTTTAATCATTTGGTAACAACACATTTGAGGTTTCTTCCCAAGACCGCTGTGGACATCGATCCGGATCATGGGAGTTTTGTAGCGAGTCGTTGTCTGTATGGAGATGAAATAGATTATTGTTTAACTTCCAATGCATTAACGCCATATTGTAAGGTTATGGATGTTACGGTTTTTGGCAACGACAATAAAGGTAGAAGTATAGGACCGAGCGATGATTTTTTGGTAAATGTCATTGGACAGGTTGTAAAGAAGCATTACAAGGAT
>NZ_CAIWNH010000001.1 GCF_903913935.1 uncultured Mucilaginibacter sp. | reverse complement strand
GTTTATCAGCGTATTATGCTTCTTCTGTAGTTGCTGCCGGGGTTACGTTTTTGATACTTAATTGAAAACGTGTATTAAGGGCTACTTCGTAATTTCCTTTTAATAAGATTTCTTTAATAGCCACATCAGCTAACATAGTATCAGCTAAATCTTTTGCTAAAGGAATACCACTTAAAACATTAATAGTTCTTCCAGCTACAAACTCTATCAGAAATTTATATCCAGCTTTTCGGCCAGTTCCAGCTCTTTCAAAATCAATCCTGTTTAATTCCAGCGTTTGATTACCATTAGCAGAACGCTTTAATAAGATTTTAATAATAGGCAGGTATTTGCTCCAAATCTGGGTGTACATAGTCGAGAAATAGTTTAATGTTTTAGGCAAATCATATCCCAAAAGGATAATGCCCGTTTAATATATACTGTAAAGGTGCACATTTTATGGCCGAAAAACGAATTTGGTTTATGAATGGAACTATTTTGTGCTAACTAACTCTCTATTATCTTCGTAGTATTATGACAGGAATAGATAGCGTTTTGTTGGAAGAGGTGATAGTTCACAAGATTGGAAATCCAACCCGGGGGGAGACTTTAGGTCTTTCTATGAACCCACTAACCTTAAATGATTCGATTGTTAGGGGCTTGCTTACTAAGTATTTTTTGGGACCATTTAATGAGGAGGAGCAGTATCATTTCACGCATATCAGTGATTTGGGGATGAACGAAGTATATCATTATGTCTCTGAATTGTTCCAAAATCCCAAGCTGTTTACGCAACAATCAGCATTGATGGCTCATTTTCTATATACAAAAAGTACCCATGCCAAAGTAAAGGAAGGGGAAATGTATATCGCTCATTTTAGTAATGTACCCTTTGGAACAGAATATGTTGAAGCTATTGGCATTTTCAAAAGTGAAAGCAAGGAGACATTTTTAAAAGTTTTTCCTCATGGTCAAAGTTGGGAAGTAATAGCGGAAGATGGAGTAAATATTAATAAACTCGATAAGGGCTGTTTAATATTTAAAAAAA
This sequence comes from uncultured Mucilaginibacter sp., assembly GCF_903913935.1. GTDB lineage: Bacteria > Bacteroidota > Bacteroidia > Sphingobacteriales > Sphingobacteriaceae > Mucilaginibacter. The sequence continues at coordinate 587 of NZ_CAIWNH010000001.1, read as the reverse complement.
ACAGGGAGGAAGGATACGTAGTTTGTGTGGTAGATAATACTAATAAACAACAAGATGCCCAGTATTGGGTGAAAGATTTTTTACAGGTAGTTCCATCTGCAAATAGCTATTATCATACAGACGCAGCGATGGGAATGTGCAAATTATTTATCAGTAATGAGTTGCAGGAAAAATTTGAAGTCAATAAATCAGATCAGATAGATCTTCTAAATAGGAGTATGGACTATTTTAAAACGAAAGATGCTTTTAAGATGGATGAGTTTGCTACAGAAGTTTTGCATCACCCAGAAATGATAGAGACTTTTACGCAGTACAAGCAAACCTATGAAGCTTCAAGACATGTTATCATTGAGGACGAATTTGATATACACTTATCTGCTGTAAAAAAACAACAACGTGTTTTCAAGAGTATTCTAAAGCTCGACAAAAATTTCCATGTGTATATTCATGGTCGAAAAGACTTGATAGAAAAGGGATATGACGAGTTCAGTGGTAAGAATTTTTACAAATTATATTTCGATGAAGAGACTTAATTATATGGCCAAATCTTTTAGTTGCTGTTGAAAATCGTATTGAAGATCTTCGTG